>JALNYO010000014.1 GCA_023229765.1 Syntrophales bacterium
CGCTTCGTCGCATCCGTGGGGATTTCTTCTTCTCGTTCCCATACCGGAGCGCGGGAACGGGAAAAAGCAATGCAAATGGTGCTTCGGCAATAATGGGAAAAACAGGAATCTAAATATACAAGGAGGAAAATAGCATGGCAAAGATAGGTTTTATAGGTTTGGGAATCATGGGAAAACCCATGAGCAGGAATCTTATGAAGGCAGGGCATTCGCTTGTCGTTTATTGCAGAGCGGCGGCGACCGAAAAGGAGTTTAAAGAAGCCGGCGCCCAGATATCCGCCTCGCCCCGGGAAGTAGCCCAAAATGCCGACATAATTATCACAATGCTCCCGAACTCGCCGGAGGTTAAGGAGGTTGTGCTGGGACAAAACGGTCTGATCGAAGGGATGCGTCCTAATTCGATGCTGATCGACATGACCTCCCTCGATCCGCTGGTAAGCCGGGAAATCGCCGCGAAGCTGGCCGAAAAAAATGTCCGGATGATGGATGCGCCGGTCAGCGGCGGCGAACCGAAGGCGATCGCGGGAACGCTTTCGATCATGGTCGGTTGTCGGCAGGAGGACTTTGACGAATTTCTGCCGATTTTGAAGGCGATGGGTTCATCCGCCGTCCGCTGCGGTGAAGCCGGCGCCGGAAATGTAACGAAACTTGCCAATCAGATCATCGTCGCGGCCAACATCGCCGCCGTTTCCGAAGCCCTCGTGCTTGCCGCCAAGGCGGGCGTCAATCCGGATCTCGTTTTTCAGGCGATTCGGGGCGGCCTGGCCGGGAGCGTTGCCCTTGATGCCAAGGCCCCGCTGATGCTGGATCGCAATTTTAACCCCGGCTTCCGGATCAACCTGCACATCAAGGATTTGAACAACGTGCTGAACACCGCCAAAGGCATTTCGACGCCGACGCCGCTTACCGAAAATGTCATGCAAATGATGCTGTCACTCCGCGATAACGGCATGGGCGACGCCGATCACAGCGCCCTGGTCAGATATTATGAAACCCTTGCCGGGATTGAGCTCTCTCGGTAGATGGGAGCTGAGGGGTTTGCCCGATATGGCTTCGCACATCCTGTCAAACCATTTATAACGATACCTGGCAGGAATATTACCGCCAACTCGATCTGTGCGTACGGGAAAGGAACCTGTCTGGATTTATCAGTTATGTCGTGCTCGGTTTCCGCGACGGGCTGCAGGGCGTTCTGGATACTGTTCAGGCTAACCTTCTGGAAATGTCATGGTAAAAATTCATCTATGATACCCTGGACGGCAAGAAGGCCATGGGCAAGACCCGCGCCATTGTAAAGCGGCAGCGTACCCTTGCCCTCCAGTTCCCCGTGGAGAAGTGGCATACCCCTGAAGAGCTTGTCGTCAGCTCCGGAATCCTTGCGAAGGAGTATGCCATCCTTTCTTCAGCAACGATTGTGGTTTCCCCGCTGATCTCCCTCATGAAGGACCAGATGGACCAGTTGCGGGAAACCGGAGTTCCGGACCGTTGTGGAATGTGCGACAACTGCCGAACGGGGGAAGAGGAAAAGGCCCTCGTCGATCTGACCATCCCGGCGCAGATGTTTCTCTCCTGTGTCAAACGGACCGGCGAAATCTTCGGCGCGGGCCATATCGTCGATGTCCTGCGGGGGGCGAATTCCCAGAAGATCCTGAAATTCCGGCACGAAAGACTCTCCACCTATGGAATCGGCACGGCCTATTCCCTAAAGCAATGGCGCCACTTATCTCGCCAATTTATTCAGAAAAGCCTGTTGCTTTATGACTATGAGCACGGAACGACAGAAACCGGCCCCAATGGCAGAACTCGCGCCTGCTCCCCCAGCCAACAGCGGCAAGCGCCGGTATCTTGTCATCGGCGAACGTTTGCCTTAATTATCAGGTTTTACAGGTTGTCCAGCGGACTGCGCACTGCAAGGCCCTGCCGGTTGAGCACATGGGTGTAAATCATGGTGGTCGCGACATCCGCGTGGCCGAGCAGTTCCTGTACCGTCCGGATATCCGCTTCCCCGGCCAGCAGGTGGGTGGCGAAGGAGTGACGCAGGGTATGGGGGGTGACCCGCTGGGAAAGGTTGGCTGCTGTTTTGAAAAACCACCGTAGGGAAGCTCGAACCGAATCCGTATTTTTCCCCTCTTTCTCCAGTGCGTGCAGATAGTCCAGCACCGATTCTATAGAGGTTCGCCGGTGTGCGGCCTTGAGGAATTTCAGACAGGCAAAGATATCCTGTTCCCGTGTGCGTAGAACGGCAGGATCGGGGCATTCCGATTGCAGGACTTCCCGCCATCTGGGAAACGAAACGGAGGTGTCTGCAGCAACGCTGACTCTGTCTTCTGACTTTTGCATTGAGTGCGAATAACAAATTAAGTTCCTGAATTCAAGCTCTATGATTTTTTTGAGGCGTGAGACCAAAACTTCGTGTTGTTCGTTATAATTTATTGAAAATGTTCAAATATGCACGGACACATTTCGCTTGACACACGAAACCGTATCATCTTATGGGAACAAAAACTTCACTGATTTTCAACTGGCCATGTCTCCCAATGTTAAGACAGGCCTATTAATACTGATAAGCGGACCGTGAGCTCCGCTTCGCTACGCACACGGTTCGCTTATCGCTGGCTGTTGCGCTACGCTCGAACACTCTTGACAGGCTCCGCTCACGCTCCGCCTATCAAGGGCGTTCGAGCCGATTGCGCTTCTCGGGAAGTGATCACAGCGTGATCCCTTCCCTCCGATGCTCGCGGCTCAACAGCCGGCGTTAGCCCCGGGAGGCTTGAACCATGTTTAAAGAAGAACGTGATAAAAATAAATTTGTATGGGATGACTTGGGTGATCTTGAAAAAGGGAGGCCAAACCTTGGTTTAACCGTTCCGGTCTTGGCTTATCGCTTGCTCCAATATACTTTTCGAGATGTGATGATAACCGAGTTGGGCGTGAATAAAACCAATGATATCATAATTAAGGCAGGCAGGCTTGCCGGGAAGCAATTCTGTGAAAATATGCTGGACAGGGAACTTGATTTTAATAAATTTGTATCTCAGTTACAAAGCGTACTCAGGGAGCAAGCCATTGGGATTCTTAGAATTGAAAAAGTTGATCTTGAGAAAATGAGGTTTATGCTGACAGTTGCCGAGGATCTTGATTGTTCTGGTCTACCGCCCACCGATGAAGTTACTTGCCAATATGACGAGGGATTTATTACCGGCATTATGGAGGCCTATACCGGAAAACCTTTTTATGCAAAAGAGATTGACTGTTGGGCGAGTGGTGAGAGACTTTGCCGTTTTGATGTAAGGCTGCAGGAAGATACAGAATGATAAAAAAATTTACTGAAAAACTTGCCATTCTCTTGATAGGCAATATTCCAGAAGAAATTGACACCGGCGAGATTACTGATAAACATGAACTATACCTTGCGAACATGCTGAATCAACTTATCAAATTCGTGCAGGAGGTTTATGATTTTATCATTCCATTATCAAAAGGAGAATTAGCAAATAGAAGGTTATATTAGTGGGAAGACTGAAGCGCAGTTTTCTCATTCTATTTGCCCAGAGTGCATGAGTAAGCATTATCCGGATTGTTAAAAGCTCGTCGTCATGTTTAGGACGGAGGTGAAAGCATGAAAGAAAAGAAACTACCGGTTGATGCGGAGCAGGATGCCCGCAAAGTGCTGGAAGAACTCCGTGCGACGCTCTACAGCATTGGGGATGGGGTTATCACCACGGATGCGGTGGGCCATATCACCCAGATGAATCCGGTAGCCGAGGGCCTCACGGGGTGGAACGAGGCCGAGGCCCTCGGGAAGCCCTTGAATGAAGTATTCCGCATCATCAACGAGAAAACCAGGACCAATGTCGAAAGCCCGGTCGAGCGTGTCCTGTGCGAGGGTCAATTAACGGGCTTGGCCAACCACACCCTGCTCATCGCCAGGGATGGGACAGAGCGTCCGATTGCTGACAGTGGTGCGCCCATCCGTGACGAGCGGGGCGAGATCGCCGGAGTGGTGTTGGTCTTTCGCGACCGAACGGCAGAGCGCGCCGCTCAGCGGGCATTGCAGGAGAGTGAAGAACGTTACCGCACTGTGGCCGATTACACCTATGACTGGGAGTATTGGATCGCCCTGGATGCAAGTATACTCTATATGTCTCCTTCCTGCGAACGTATCACCGGCTATCGACCTGAGGAGTTTGTTGCCGATCCCGACCTGTTGGAAAGGATCGTGCATCCCGATGACCGCCGATTGTTCGAGCGACACAAATCTATCGCATATCGTCACGACGAAAAATACGAGATTGACTTTCGCATCCTCCGGCGCGATGGCGAGGTAAGCTGGATCGGCCACGTCTGCCAACCCGTCACCCGTGCTGACGGAACAAGTCTTGGCCTGCGAGTCGGCAATCGCGATATTACGGATCGCAAGCGGGCGGAGGCGGCACTGCATAGATTGAATCGCGAACTTCAGGCTATCAGCAAGTGCAACCAGGCTCTATTGCGGGCAGTTGACGAGCAAACCTTACTCAACGAAATCTGCCGTATCATTTGTGACGATGCAGGTTACCACCTGGCTTGGGTGGGATATGCTGAGCACGATGAGGCCAAAACCGTGCGTCCTGTAGCCTGGGCTGGGTTCGATAGTGGGTATATAGCATCCGCCAAACTTACTTGGGCAGAAGACGCAGAACGCGGACGAGGTCCCGCAGGAAAAGCCATTCGAAGCGGTGAAATAATTTATGTTCAGGATTTCACAACTTCCCCACACATGGCCTCGTGGCGAGAAAGCGCCTTGCAGCGTGGATATCGCTCCGGTATCGCCCTGCCTCTTAAAGATGAAAACGCAATAGTATTCGGGGTTCTTCTGATTTATTCCACGGAAGCTAACGCCATCACCCCAGACGAAATCCGACTCATGGAGGAATTGGCAGGCGATTTGGCTTTTGGCATCATCGCCTTGCATACTCGAACCGAACGCCAGCGAGCAGAAGAACGATTGCATAATAGCGAAAGTCGGCTCAATGAAGCCCAACGCATTGCTCATATCGGTTCCTGGGAACTCGATTTATTAACCAACAGGCTCGAATGGTCGCATGAGATTTACCGCATTTTTGAAATCGACCCGAAACAATTTGGCGCCACCTACGAAGCCTTTCTCAATTTTGTTCATCCCGAGGACCGGGACATGGTCAATCGAGCGTACACAGATTCCGTGAACAACAGAATTCCTTATGATATCATCCATCGCCTCAAGTTTTCGGATGGACGAATCAAATTCGTGCATGAGCGTTGTGAGACTTTTTACAATGAAGAAAGCAAACCCATCCGTTCACTCGGCACCGTTCAGGATATCACCGAGCGCAAGCGGATCGACAATATCATGCAGGCGCGCCTTCGCCTGTTGGAAGTGGCCAATTTACAGCCGATGGATGAATTGTTGACTGCAATGCTGGATGAAATGGAAGCGCTAACCGGCAGTTCGATTGGTTTCTATCATTTTCTCGAAGCAGATCAAAGAACTCTCTTATTGCAGCATTGGTCAACGAATACCTTGAAGAACATGTGCACAGCCGCTGGAAAAGGCAGCCATTATCCTATTGCCCAGGCGGGTGTATGGGTGGATTGTGTATACGAGCGTCGTCCCATTATTCACAACGATTATGCCTCTTTACCTCATCGCAAAGGGATGCCGGAAGGTCATGCCCCGGTCATTAGAGAACTTGTTGTCCCGATTTTCAGAGGTGACCTGATAAAGGCGGTTGTTGGTGTCGGCAACAAACCTACCGATTATGATGAAAGCGACGTAGAGATCGTATCGCAATTGGGTGACTTTTCCTGGGATATTGTCGAGCGCAAACAAGCGGAAGAGGCCCTGAAGGAGAGCGAAGAACGCTATCGCCTGCTCTTCCGTCGTTCGCCAGTGGGCGTGTTCCACTATGACACGCAGCTTCACATTACTGACTGCAACGACCGCTTTGTAGCCATTCTCCAATCCAGCCGAGAGCGATTGGTGGGCCTGGATATGGAAACGTTACAAGACCAGAGTGTGCTTTCCGCTCTGCGTCAGGCGGCGGAAGGAGAAGAGGGCTTTTACGAAGGCTTTTATCGCGCCACAACCAGTTCTGCAGAAATCTGCATTTCCATGCGCACTGCTCCTTTGGTTGATCAACAGGGCCAAGTCAAAGGCGGCATAGGGATAGTCGAAAATATCACCGAGCGCAAGCTGACGGAGGATGCTCTGAGACGTTCGGAAGACGAGAAGACAATCCTGAATCAGATTGCCAACGTCTTTCTGACTATTTCCGGCGAAGCGATATACGGAGAAGTCCTGGCGATTGTCCTTCAGGTGATGAAAAGCAAGTTCGGTATCTTTGGGTTTATAGGGGAAAATGGGGACCTTGTCATGCCCAGTTTGACCAGAGAAATCTGGAAAGAGTGCCAGGTTCCCGGTAAGTCGATCGTCTTTCCACCGGATTCCTGGGGAAACAGTCTATGGGGCAGAGCGATCGGGGAGAAAAAGACCTTCTATTCGGACGGGCCCTTTCGCACGCCCGAGGGGCACGTTCCCATTGATCATTTCCTCGCGGTACCGATCGTCTATGGACAAGAGACCATCGGGCTGATTTCCGTGGCCAACAAGGAAGGGGGATACGCCGAGGAGGATAAAGATCTACTGGAGCGCATTGCCCGTAAAGTCTCTCCCATCCTTTATGCCAGATCGCAAAGAGACGCTCAGGAGCGGAGGCGCATAGCGGCGGAGGAGGACCTGAGGGAATCGGAAGAAAAATATCGCCTCCTGATTACGAATGCCGATGAGGCCATCTTCATTGCCCAAGATGAGGTCGTAAAATTTCCAAACCCTAAAGCCCTGGAGATGAGCGGCTATTCCATGGAAGAATTAGCTGTAATTCCTTTCATTGATCTTGTCCATCCGGGAGATAAAGATACGATTTTTAAAACATATTTAAGGGTACTGGAAAATGAGCAACCTTTCGAGGTATATCCGTTCAGGATCGTAAACAAAAAAAGTCAGGAAATGTGGGTTCAACTCACTACCGCCCCGATTATCTGGGAGAAGAAACAGGGCATTCTCTGTTTTCTCAGGGATGTCACGCAGGAGAAGAAGTTGGAAGCCCAGTTTATGCAGGCCCAGAAGATGGAAGCGGTAGGTCGCTTGGCTGGCGGCGTGGCCCATGACTTCAACAATATGTTAGGGGTGATCATGGGCTACACGGAACTGGCCCTGGAAAAGGTGGACCCGTCCCAACCGCTCTTTGTCAATCTTCAGGAAATCAGGAAATCCGCCGAGCGCTCCGCCGACCTGACTCGGCAACTGCTGGCCTTTGCCCGCAAGCAGACCGTTGCCCCCAAGGTTCTTGATTTGAACGAGACCGTAGAGGGAATGCTCAAGATTCTGCGGCGGCTTATCGGCGAGGACATCAATCTCGCCTGGCTGCCGGGGACGGGGGTATGGCCGGTCAAGGTGGACCCGTCCCAGATTGATCAGATTCTGGCCAACTTATGCGTCAACGCCCGTGACGCCATAGCGGAGGTGGGCAAGGTCACCATCGAGACGCAGCCGGTGGCCTTCGATGAGGCCTATTGCGCCGATCATCCGGGGTTTTCGACCGGCGAGTACGTGCTGCTGGCTGTGAGCGACAATGGCTGTGGCATGGACAAAGAGACTTTGGATAAACTATTCGAACCGTTTTTCACCA
This sequence comes from Syntrophales bacterium, assembly GCA_023229765.1. Lineage (NCBI taxonomy): Bacteria > Pseudomonadati > Thermodesulfobacteriota > Syntrophia > Syntrophales > Syntrophales bacterium. The sequence goes on from JALNYO010000014.1 coordinate 7,710, forward strand.
CCAAGGAGAAGGGCAAAGGCACCGGCCTTGGACTGGCCACGGTTTACGGCATCGTCAAACAAAACAACGGCTTCATCAACGTCTACAGCGAACCGGGCAAAGGATCGACCTTCAAGATTTATATACCACGTTTTGAGGGGCAGGCTGCCGCGGAACAGATGCAACCCCGGTCTGAACCGGCAAGGGGCTCCGGAGAGACGGTGCTGCTGGTGGAGGATGAGCTTTCAGTTTTAAAATTAAGCCAGAACGTTCTTGAACGGCTGGGCTACAAGGTGCTGCCGGCGAGCACGCCGGTCAAGGCCATCCAACTGGCTGAAGAATATGCCGGAAAGATTGATCTGCTTATCACGGACGTGGTCATGCCGGAAATTAACGGCCGGGATTTGGCCGAACGATTGCTTTCTACCAATCCGAAACTTAAGCAATTGTTTATGTCAGGCTACACGGGCAATGTCATCGCCCACCACGGTTTGCTCGACGAGGGTGTGCACTTCATCCAGAAACCGTTTTCAATACAGAACCTGGCCGCCAAAGTGCGAGAGGTGCTCGATCAGAAATCGACCTAAAGCAATAGGGGGAGAGGCTTCGGCTAACCTATAAGGATTGAGTTGACCCGCGAACCAATTAAATTGACGGCACGGACATGGTTGCGGGTCGAACTCAATCCCTTGTTCAACAAGCCCGATCATATTATATAGGGTAAAGATTAGATTGCGCAGGCGGGAAAGAAGTTGTCTCGTATAAGATTTTCATTGATTTGTCTGATTTCTCCGCAACAAAACCCGTTCTTTGACAAACAATCATCCTTCTTCCGGTTTTTCGTTGTTCATTTGAGGTAATTGCAAAACTCCCCATTCTTGTCATTCCCGCAACGATTCTGAGCGGGAATCTGGTTCTAACTGCTTGAAAAACCATATTCCCGATAGAGACATTCGGGAATGACAAATGGTTTTGCAATTGCCTCATTTGTTTTGGTTTTGACCAATAATTTTCCGTATGGCAGCATTTGCTCCGACGATCACTGAAAGTGTTCATAATTCCGGCAACAGCAATCCCTGCCCGTTTATAAACGGCTTTAAAAAACAAGAAAGAATAATGGTTTTTCAGTTTACATTTGCCGTACATTTACCCCGGTTTCATCAAGGCAACGAAGGCTGCTGCTTCGAGAACGTAATGGAAAATCACAACGTTCCCCGGCAATGGGGACAGTGCGGCATCGGTTTTTTCTCTTTTTTTGCTTCTGGTTGATCGGAAGCGAAGAATGGCAGGGACAACTCTATCGCGGCCCTGACATCATCGGGGGCTATCGATGAACCCGAACCCAGAAAGCCGTAGTAGCGGATTTTCATGAATCCACAGGGTAAAACGTGCTTAAGATAGCGGCGGATAAATTCCATGACCTCAAGCGACATCGTGCGCCAACGGGCGCTTCTCTGTTTTTTGTAACGAAAGGTTACCTGGCGCTGATGGATACCGACAATCCGACTGTCAGAAATGGCGACTTTGAAGACATAAGGGGCCAGATATTTCAAGCTTCCGTGCAAGGGATGTCGGCCCGAGATTGCAACCCCGTCCCAGGGCCGGAAAAATCAGTCTGGGGTTGCGATGCGTAATCCAGTAACGGCAAAGAAGAGCGTAGGTAGAATCAGGCAGGGGCACATATCGATCCTTTGCGCCTTTGCCGCGATGAACATGGATGAGCTTCCGTTTGCCGTCGATATCGGATACCTGCAGAAAGAGTCCTTCCTGGAGACGCAGTCCGCTTGAGTTCCTCCTCGGTGATTTGGTCAGGTTCCTTGCCGCTTACGAATTCAATGAGCTTGCGGACATGCCGGGCATAAGCTTCCTGGGTTCGTTCTCCTTTGCCGTTGAGTTTTAGGGCTTCAACGGCTTTGCCGTACCATGGGGTTTGCAGTACTGCCATAATATTACTCCTTTCTTTTGGGGGTTAAAAAGATTTATAAGGAGTGCTATCACGGCAGTTGTGAAAAAAGAATCACTGAAAAAATCGGGATGAGGAAGTATAAGGGAAAAAGAAATTAGCTTGTCACGGTTATCCTGCCGCGACAGCGGCTTACTTGAACTATAAGATCAACCGGACGCTCGTACCTCGCGCCGGTGATCAGCACGTTCGACACTAAGAGATGAAAAAGAAAACACTACTGAGTTGGAGTAGCGGGAAGGATAGCGCATGGGCGCTCCATCTACTGCGGGAAGACCCTGCGACAGACCTCCTGGGGCTGTTCACTGTCATGAACCAGAAATACGACCGCGTTTGCATGCACGCAACTCTGCCGAAACTGTTGCATCGGCAGGCCGAGGCGGCCTGCCTGTCGATCCAACTCATCAACTTCCCTGATCCCTGCACAAACGATCAGTCCGATGCCATCATGCGGGAATTCGTCACCCAATGCACGGCGAAGGGGATTGAACGGATTGCGTTCGGGGACTTGTTTCTTGAGGACATCCGTAGGTATCGTGAGAACCAATTGACGGGAACTGGGATTGAACCAGTCTTTCCGTTGTGGAAAATCCCCACGGACGAACTCGCCGAACAGATGCTTGCCGGAGGCATGGAAGCGTACTTGAGCAGTGTTGACCTCAAGAAACTACCCGCTCGTTACGCAGGCCGGAAATGGACGCGGGAGTTACTGAAGGAGTTTCCAGAGGGAACAGACCCATGCGGAGAAAATGGAGAAATTCACACGGTCGTTGTCGGCGGCCCGATGTTCCAAAAGGTGATTCCGATCACGGTTGGCGAAATCGTGGAACGGGAAGGGTTTGCTTATGCCGACATCATCCCGATGAACTGAAAATACTGTCAAACCAGCAAATCTCGGTACGGCTTCGCCGCCCGAGATTTGCGGTGTTATCTGTAAAAAATAATTTTGGCCGTGCCGGAATGTTGTACTATGGAAAAAGAAATAGCCCAGAACATAGGATAATTTAATGATAAAAGAACAAGAACGCGCCGAACTGCATCGCGCTATCTGGCAGATCGCCAAAACCGCTCCGAAGCACTGGGATGATGAGCCCTTCGACGCAATAGTTTCCAATCCTCCGTATTCCATCAGGTGGGAAGGCGACAGCAATACGCTTCTTATCAATGACCCGCGTTTTTCACCCGCAGGAGTATTGGCGCAAAAAGACACCCGCGAGGCAATTGATATTGTAAAGCTCAACGCCGAGATCAAAGGCATTGTTGCCCGGCAGAACGAACTGCGCACGGGGATTGATGAAATAGTGGCGGATTTGGAGGGCAGCCGATAATGAGAGAAGAGCAAAAAGGAGAACTAATCATTTATCAAGCTGAAGACGAAACAACCAAAATAGAAGTCCGCCTCGAAAATGAAAAAGTTTGGCTTACTCAAAAGATGATGGCCGAATTATTTCAGACAACGCCTCAGAATATTACCATTCACCTGAAAAATATTTTTGATGAAGGTGAGCTGCAGGAGGATGCAACTTGTAAGGATTTCTTACAAGTTCAAAACGAAGATTCCCGGAAGGTTGAGCGAAGACAAAAGTTTTACAACCTTGGTGCCACTATTTCTGTTGGTTACCGTATAAAATCCCATATTGCCACAAAATTTCGTATCTGGGCGACTGCACGACTGAAAGAATACCTGATCAAAGGTTTCACCATGGACGATGAGCGGCTCAAAGGCGCGGGTGGCGGGAATTACTGGAAGGAACTGCTCGACCGCATTCGCGATATCCGCAGCAGTGAAAAAGTACTGTACCGCCAGGTGCTGGATCTCTACGCGACCAGCGCGATTACCGATGAGGTATAGGTGTGAAGCCCTGCCGAATAGTGGTCAATGACTTGATACAACAGAACTTCGTCTATCTGGTGACGGAGCCTATGGGCCGGAACTTCCACCCGGACTTTCGCCCTGAACTCATTCCGAAGGCGATGCTGGAACTTGGCGTGTTCGGCGGCAAATATATGACCGATTGTGCGGCGGAGTACCCTGAGGATTGGTTCGCGAACGCTAAGCTGTGCCGAGAGCGTCACGACCCTGCAATGAACTTCTTTGGCGTGAACGCCTCGCAACCGCTTTCTTTCTGGGAAACTAAGGGGTGGATATACGAGGAGGATCCGCGGGGCTGGTTTCAATGGTATTGCCGATACTTTATGGGACGGCGATGTCGAGACGATGCACGCCAGATTCAACGGTGGAATGCCATTCCGCGCCACGCTGCCCAGATTAAAAAACACTGCAAACCGTGTGACTTGAACTGCCGGCGCAAGCAGAGACAGGTGCTCCTCCATTGGGCCTATGACTCGCGCAAGATATGACGACAAGATGCCATCGGTCGAGCGCACACGGCTACGTGAGACATGACGAAACGTCTAAAGGCATCGAGACCGACGCCGATCAGCGTTGGTCATTTTTCTGCAAAGGTTTATGGCGGCGCGGCTCATGCCCGGCGTTAGCCTACAAAAAAGGAGCTCAGAGTGCACGTGAAATTCAATCAAAAGACTGTTGCCTAGTTCGAGAAAATGCGGTGAACTTTGCGTTAGGCCAACAAAGGATGAGTGATATGGCGACAAAGCACAAGATATTGCAGAAGATACTTGCAGGATCGAAAAATATCCGATTTTCTGATATGATAGAACTTGTGGAAGGCTTCGGGTTCCGGCTTTCCCGGACTGATGGCAGCCACCACATTTTCGCGCATCCCGACATTCCGGAGCTTGTCAATCTCCAAGAAGTGAAAGGGCAAGCGAAACCATACCAGATGCGCCAATTTTTAAAGTTGATCGAACGCCACAGCTTAAGACTGGAGGAGGACAAATGAGAGATTACCATATAAACATTTTCTACTCTGAAGAAGACGAAGGTTACATTGCCGATATACCCGATTTGGAGGCATGTTCTGCGTTTGGCCAGACTCCTGACAAGGCTCTTCAAGAGGTTCAAAAAGCCAAAGAGCTTTGGTTGCAGGCTGCCCGGGCTGAGAAAAAACCGATTCCTCCTCCAAAGTACCGACCGGTTATCTATCAAGCCGCATGCACCTGAGAATGGTCCGGACGCTCAATCCCTATGCCGAATCAGGCGCTTCACCTGACCCCGACAAACTGCTGAGCTTTGGCCGATATCCGGGCGGCGCAGGTGAGTTTCGCGTTGGGAGTAATAAGATTACATGGGTGAATTTCCGATCATAATTATAGCTTCCTGGCTGGCGGGTTTAGCCGCCCTAGTCGGTGGTGTTGTTGCATGTATCGAAGGCAGTGCAGATACAGAAACGAAGCGTGAGATTTCTCACGGTATAATCGCCTTCGGTGGGGGAATCCTAGTGGCCGCAGTTGCATTTGCTCTGCTGCCGCAAGGAATTATGATGCTAAGTCCCGTGAGCCTCGGCGTCTCCTTTTGCGCTGGTGGGCTCTTTTTTTGTATTATAGACATATATCTTAGCAAACAGGGGGGTACCAAAGCTCAGTTTATGGCGATGCTTTTGGACTTCTTTCCGGAAGCGCTCGCCCTTGGCGCGGTGTTTGGACACGATTATAGATTGGGCATGTTGCTTGCCGCGTTCATAGGGGCTCAGAACCTGCCTGAAGGATTTAACTCCTACCGAGAGATAACGGGAGTGGGCACCAAGCCCCGCGTTGCGCTCAAGGCTCTTCTAGGGGCCAGCCTGCTCGGTCCTCTTGCAGCATGTACTGGTTACTTCTTTCTTAAGGATCAGGCCAAGTTAACAGCAACCATCATGACTTTCGCCAGCGGCGGGATTTTGTACCTCATTTTTCAAGACATAGCTCCGCAATCGAAGATCAGAAAACACTGGATCCCAGCGCTTGGCGCAGTCTTAGGTTTTGCCGTTGGATTGCTCGGCAAAAAATTGATCGGATGAACGAAACTCGTCTCCCAACAAGGGAAATGCTGCAACTCAGGCAACATATCCAATATGCAGCGGAAAAAGGCATTCTCAACATTGTCGACCAATATCTTCGCAATCTCGCTCAAGGCGACTGGTATTTCTTCGGCAACTAAAAACATCTTTTTTCGTTTGCCTCAATATAGCAAATACGCTATAATATGCTTATGAACTGGACAATCACCTACTTCAGTGAATCTGTGCAGCATGAAATCCTAGCCATGCCCGCAGGCTTTCTTGGCTGGTATCTTCGATATTCAGACAGGATGGAGGTGTTTGGCCCGGGCCTGGGCTTGCCGCATACTCGCGCAATGGGTGAAGGCTTGTTTGAGTTGCGGTTGAAATCTGCAGAGGGAATTGCACGGGTCTTCTACTGCACCATGATTGGCAAAAAGATCGTGGTGCTTCACCAGTTCATTAAGAAAACAGATAAAACCCCGCCCAGAGAACTTGAAACAGCTCGACGGCGGATGAGGGAGGTAAAAAATGCTCACACATAAAGAACTTAAGGCTCGCGCCCTCGATCGCGCAGACGTTAAGGCCGAATATGCCCGGCTTGATGAGGAGTTTGCTCTTCTCGATGAGTTTCTGAAGGCACGCGCGGCTGCTGGCATCACTCAGGCGGAGGTTGCCGAACGTATCGGCACGACTCAGTCCGCGGTAGCGCGCCTGGAATCTGGGAGCGGAAAGCACTCACCATCGCTGGCCACATTGCAAAAGTATGCTCATGCCCTAGGTTGTCGACTTGAGTTGCGGTTAGTCAATGAAGCTATAAAGGTAGGCGTTCTAACCTATAAGGATTGAGTTGACCCGCGAGCCAATTAAATTGACGGCACGGACATAATTGCGGGTCGAACTCAATCCGTTGTTCAACAGGCCCGATCATATTATATAGGGTAAAGATTAGATTGCGCAGGCGGGAAAGAAGTTGTCTCGTATAAGATTTTCATTGATTTGTCTGATTTCTCCGCAACAGAACCCGTTCAAATGAGTAATAATCTGATAGAGAGAATGATGGACGCCCAACGAGGGCATTAAGAGCGACGGCAAAAAGCCGCCACGCCTTATGCCAGCCGATGGCCATCCGCTTTTGTTCTGGCGCTTCGCGCCAGTCCATCCCGCAACAAATTGGGTGCACAATCCTGATTATTCTGCTATCTTCGCGCTGAGTTATGGTCTTCCTCGTGATAAAGTTTTGTAGTGAAACTGCTTATCGGATTACAGTGACTCAACTTTAATTGCAACTAACCTATTTTCATCGTTCGTGTGCCCGCCCCGGGCATGGGGGTTTATAAATGTTTGAACTATTTACGATCGGCCATTCGACACATTCTCTGGAGCGGTTTTTCGATCTCTTGAAAACACATGACATTACAGCCATTTGTGATGTTCGCTCCAGCCCCTACAGCCGTTTTACGCCCCAGTTCAACCGCGAAGCGCTGAAAGGCGATCTGGCGAAACAACGCACCAGCTACATCTATTTGGGCGCTGAGCTGGGGCCGCGCAGCGATGATCCGGCCTGTTACGAAAAAGGAAAAGTTCAATACAAACGTCTGGCCGACAGGGAAATCTTTCAACAGGGACTTGCCCGTCTGCGCAAGGGGATGACGGCTCACCGCATTGCGCTGTTATGCGCCGAAAAAGACCCGCTCACATGTCATCGTATGCTGCTGATCTGCCGCTATTTACGCGCTGATGATGTTGTTATCAGTCATATTCTTGAGGACGGCGCCTTGGAGGATAATCGGGATACGGAAATGCGTCTGATGAGATTATTGAAAATTGATTCGGACGACCTTTTTTGCTCCAAAGAAGAGCTGATCGAACTTGCCTATAATCTCCAAAGTGAAAAAGTGGCCTATAGTCTGATTGAAGGAGCCTGAGATCATGAATAAAATAAAGGTATTCACCATTGGTTTCACCAAAAAGACGGCAGAGGAATTCTTTACAATTCTGAAGAAAGCGGGAGTCAAGCGGGTGATCGATATCCGGCTCAACAATGTCTCTCAACTGGCCGGGTTTGCCAAGCGGGATGATTTGCGCTATTTTCTGCGGGCGATCGGCGGAATTGATTATCTTCATCGCCCGGACCTGGCGCCGACGCAGTCAATATTGGACGCCTTTAAAAAGAACAAGGGAAGCTGGGTTGATTACGAGCGGGACTTCCAACAATTGCTTGTCGAAAGACAGGCAGAAATAAACATAACCCCGGAACTGCTGAATGAGGGCTGCCTCCTGTGCAGTGAGGATAAGCCCCTGCATTGCCATCGCCGGCTCGTCGCCGAGTATTTGCGTTCAAAATGGGGAAACGTGCGGATCATTCACCTATAACCCTTTCCCGGTCAATCCTGAATTATAAGGAATGACCGGGAAATTGTTTTTTACCCCCAGTAAACCAGATTGGTCTCCTGCTTGGCGGCCAGGTGCGGATGGTTCGGCAAGACGCGGATCCCGTAGGTGTGGGCGCCATTCTTTTTGACCCGATAGGAAATGAAGAATTTGAGAATGCCTTCGGAATCCTTGCCCTCCAGCGGCAACTGAACACATTCCGGCTGCCAGGCGGCGCCGGGATCACTCCTGCCAATTACCATCTCTACCAGAATCTCCTCCGGCGCCATCTTGCCGGGATCGATCCGGACGCTTACATCGAGGGGTTCCTCCACCCGGATGGTATCGCCCTGAATTCCCGCAACAACAACCTCAATAATGTGCAGCGAGGAGAAACGCATCGGCAATTTCTGCTTCCAATCGGCCAGTTCGCGGGCCATTTTGTAGTTGTCGAGATAGATGTCATGTTCACGCAGCGCCGTCGGCAGGTAGAGGTCGTGATAGTAATCTATCAGCATGCGGTTAGTATTAAACATAGGGATAAGAGTCTGCATGGAGCGCTTGACCATAGCGATCCATCGCTCCGGAAGACCGGATATTTCCCGTTCATAGAACATGGGAACCACCGAGTTTTCCAGCAGCGAATAGAGCGACTCGCTGTCCTCCTGATCGGGGTTTCCGGTTTCATCCCGGGACCCATTGACGACGGGGCCGATTGTCCAGCCGTTGGTCCCGTCGTAGCCCTCAACCCACCAACCATCGGAGATGCTGAGGTTAAGAACGCCATTGGCAACCACCTTCTCGCCGCTGGTACCGGAGGCCTCCATTGGGCGGCGGGGATTGTTCAGCCAGACGTCCACCCCCTGAACGAGCTGCCTGGCAACCCCAATGCCGTAACCCTCCACAAAAAATATCCTTCCCCGGAAGCGGGGATCCTTGCAGACGCCTATTACCTTTTTGATCAGTTCTTTTCCCATGTCATCCATCGGGTGAGATTTTCCGGAAAACACTATTTGCACCGGCCGGGTAGGGTGGTTCAAGATTCGGTCGAGCCGATCGAGGTCGGAAAGGATCATATCCGCCCGCTTGTAAGGTGCGAAGCGGCGGGCAAACCCTATTGTCAGCGTCGTCGGATTCAGTCTGGAGAAAAGCTCTTCCTGCCATGTTTTTGTATAGCCGTATTTGCTCCAGTTACGGGCAATTTCATCCCTGAGGAAATAGACCAGTTTCTGCCTTAGTTCGTATCTGGCCCGCCACAGGATGTTGTCGGGAATTTCCTGCACCCGCGCCCAGTATTCCGGATCGGACAGGTGCTTTTCCCAGTCCATGCCGAGGAAGGTGTTGAACACCGTTTTCATCCGCGGGGCGATATAGGAAAGGGTATGGGCGCCGTTGGTAACATGGGTGATCGGGATGTCCGATTCATCGAAACCCTTCCACACATCGCGCCACATCCTCCGGGAGACCTCTTCGTGCAGTTTGCTTACGGCGTTGCTTTTGTGTGCCATATTCAGCGCCAGGATCGTCATGAAGAAGGGCTTGCCTTCCCCCGCTTCCCTACGTCCCAACTGCCAGAACTGCGACCAGGAAATCCCGGTGCGTTTCACGAAATTGGCAAAATAGTGTTCGAGCAATTCCTGGTTGAACCGTTCATTCCCGGCCTCCACCGGGGTGTGCGTGGTAAATACGATCGCGCCGCGGACGATCTCGAGCGCCTCGTAGAAGGACAGTTTTTCTTCAGTCATCAAAGATGCAATCCTCTCAAAGACGAGAAATGCCGAGTGTCCTTCGTTGATATGGTAAACGCGGGGACGAATCCCAAGCTTTTTGAGCAGCTTTACCCCACCCATCCCGAGGAGTATTTCCTGCTCTATCCGGACCCGGGTGTCAGAGCAGTACAGTCTTTCGGTGATATTCCGATCCTGGGGGGTGTTTCTGGGGATATCGGTGTCCAGCAGATAAAGCTGTGTACGACCGACATGAACCTGCCAGATGTTGGCAAAAAGAGTTCGCCCCGGGAATTCCATAGATATCTGAACCGCATTGCCACGGTCGTCCTGGACAATTTCGAGGGGCATGCTGGAAAAATCGTTTTGGGGATATTCCTCTTTCTGGGCGCCGTTTTTATCGATGATCTGTTTAAAAAAACCGCTCTTGTAGAGAAGACCGACGCCGACCAAGGGCATGTTGAGGTCGCTCGCCGTCTTCAGGTGATCGCCGGAAAGTGTTCCCAAGCCGCCGGAATATATCGGCAGCGATTCATGCAAGCCGTATTCGGCGCTGAAGTAGGCAACGGGCGACAGCCGTTTGAGCCCTTCGTGCTGCTCGAGCAGAGGATGCAGACTTTTATCGTCCATGTAGTCGTCAAATTGTTTCAAAATATGGGTGTAGAGGTTCAGATAGCTTGTGTTTTCAGAAGCTTCGAGGAGACGTCCGGAAGAGACGGTCTCCAGTATGCGCACGGGATTGTTGCCCATCCCTTCCCATAGTTTGGGGTCCAGCGCCGAAAAGAGTTCGAGGGCGCGCGGGTTCCAGGACCACCAGAGATTATAGGAAAGCTCCCGGAGCCTCGCTATCTTCAGCGGAAGATTGGCCACTGCTGTAAAGGTGCGGAAGTGTGGAGAAACCGAAGCGGTCCCGGCAAACGTATGCTTCATCCCTGCCAGCAGTTCGTCGTCTTTGAGCGCCTCTGTGCGAACCTGAGATACGGAGAGGGCAAGCTGAAACGCCTGGGAATAATAGCTGAAAAAATCATTCCAGTTTGCCTTGGCCGCCACGAATCGCGCCCCAACGCGCATCTCGTGCAGTTCCTCGTTTGTCAGTCCGACAAATTTCCTCAGTATTTCGTGGAGATCGTCTTCTATTACGGCATCCGGCTGCCCCATTCTGTTGAGGATAATGATTCCCTTGTTGCCGTTCAGGAATTGTCGCGCCCAAAGTCCGAAGCCGGCCTGATCCGTAGTGATTGTAGGAACCGCGTAGGCCGCGCTTTCGAGCGGCGTGTATCCCCAGGGCTCATAGTTGGAGGTGAAAACCCCCAGATCGCAGCCGGACAGCGCTTCGTAATAGGACATGTTTATCAGGCCATCGTGACCGTTCAAATAGGCCGGAACATAGATTGTCTGAACCCTGTTCTGGGGAAAGTTTCGCAGGCCGAGGCGCTCGCATGTCTGCAGAATGGGATCGGAGGCTTCGTTCTGCATGCGATGGGTGGAGATGGGGGGATTGTTCGGATCAGGTTTGACATCGTCGTTTTTCAGGGAAGGGATCAGATCCGTGTAGCCGCCGAGGACGAAAATAAAGACAAGGATGGTGTTATCCTCGGTGAGTTCCTTGTTCAGGCGGCCGAGCGCCGCAAGCAGGATATCAATCCCCTTATTATGGAATTCCCCGCGCCCTGACGTCAGGATAATTCTCGTATTTTCCGGTAAATCCCTGTTCATAAAGCGGCTCGCGGCGGCAAGAAGCTTTTTGCGGGAGAAAAGCGCGGCGGCATTGTCTGCGACAAGGTCAGGGATACTGGCGATATCGAGACCGTTCGGGGTAATCAGATCGGGGGCGCGACCGAGAAAGTTTTTGGCTTCCAAAGCAGTTATTTCGCTTACCGTGGTGAAACAGTCGGCTTCCCGGGCCGAGGCGGTTTCCATTGAACACTTGGCGGTAATATTGTGGGCGCTTGCCTCCTGCTGCGGAGATATATGGTCCATCGAAGAATAGATGTCAACGCCTGACGAGGCGAGCGTTCGTCCCAGCATCGTGGCATGGGTTGTAAAGACGGTTCCGATTTCCGGCGCCTGTTTCTTCAGGCCGAGCAGACCCGCCCCGGTCATCCATTCGTGGAACTGGGCGACGCTTTTCATCTGCTGGGGGCGAACAAGCAGATTATGGATAGTCTCGATCACCTCGCTTGCCGCATAACTGAACATGACCGGCTCCACATAGTCCCACCCGCCGGCTATGGAATCTACCCCATAATCCTCCCAGAGCTTAAAGAGGAGCTGATGCTTGTCGTATTTTTCACCGAACCCCACCAGAATAGCCTTTGGTCTGCCCGGTACATTCCAGCGGCCGAAGCGGCAGGGTATCTCCTTGATGGCCACCCCTTCCCGAATGTCGTTCCAGATATCCTCGTCCGTTTCCTCGAATTCCGCGTTTGTCTTTAAATCAGGGCCAAGGACAAAATATCGCTCGCCGAATACTCGCGAGACCTCGGGAAGTTTGCTTGTTATAACCGTATAGATGCCGCCGACCTTGTTGCAAACCTCCCAGCTTACTTCAAATAGAAAGTGTTCCCGTTCCTGCGTCATGACAACTCTCCTTCATTATTAATTTCGTATTGACAATCTTGTCGCGGCGGCGCTCCCTGCACAAGATTTTGAATTAATTGATCGTAAACAGATCAATCCCTTATAAGCAGTGAGTACAGCCTTGTCAATTCGGCAACGCTCCAGGCCTGGGCGATGCAGCCGCCGGGATTGTGAGGTTCGCTTCCGTCAAATACCTCGGAAATGCTGCCTATTCCCGCCTCCGACAGATGTTTTTTGAGAAATGCGCGCAAATATTTCTTAAGGTTTTTCCTTTCCTGTTCCTTGTCAGCGGCGGCCGTAAGCGCCGCCTGCCCGAAGGCGCCGAGCAGCCATGGCCAGACGGTCCCCTGATGATAGGCGCTATCCCGTTCGGCGGGATTTCCGATATAGAGCCCGCGATATTCAGGGTCAGAGGGGGAGAGGGTACGTAAACCGAAGGGCGTCAGAAGATGCTCTCTTGCGGCCTGTACAACGGCTTTCTGTTCCTCATCGTCGAGCGGGGAAAAGGGCAGCGAAACGGCAAAAAGCTGATTGGGACGGATGGAACGATCCAGAATCCCGTCATTCCACACATCGCCGAGACAGTTATCCTCACGGTTCCAAAATGTTTCCTGAAAAGCTGTCCGCAGATGCGGGATAAAGCCGGGGTCAACAAGCTCGGACTCGCCGAATTGGGCGGCCAGCTCCCGGGAAAAACAGAGGGCATTGTACCAGAGGGCGTTTATCTCGACAGGACACCCGTGGCGGGAGGTGACGGGTTTGTTATTGACCATGGCATCCATCCAGGTAAGCGCGGTCCCCGGATTGCCGGCATGAAGCAGTCCGGAATTATCAATCCCGGTTTCGAATCTGGTCCCGGCGAGAAAGGAACGGATGATCCGTTTCATTACCGGCCAGAAGTGGTTGCGGATCAGCTCCGTGTCGCTCGTCGCCTGAAGCAGCTCCTGAACGGTCCAGAAATACCACAGGGAGCTGTCCACGGTGTTGTAAGCATCAGGAGTCCCGGCTGCGGTGAAAAAATTGGGGAAGAGGCCATCCTTTTCGTGCAGGCTGATCTCCTTGAGCACTTCGATTCCTTCCGGCAATCGCCCGGCGTGAAAGCAAAGTCCCGGGAGTGATATAAGCGTGTCTCTGCCCCAACTGTCAAACCATGGATATCCGGCAATGATTGCGGACTTCCCGGACGGGGTTTTGATTAGAAACTGTCGTCCGGCCTGGAGCAAGGACAGATAGAGTTTCCCGTCCTCCTCATCCAGACCGGCGGCGTACTTTTTATCGATTGTTCTTTCACGCCCGCGTCGCACCGTTTCGGTCTGCCATATCGCCGGAGAATTCTTCAGTGATTTATCGAGAGAAACGGAAAGGATGACGGTGCATTTTCTTTCCACGGGGATATCAATGATGCCGGGCATAAAGAGGTCCTCTTCTCCGGCGAAACCGCGGTTTATCTCCTCTGTGTATTGAAAGCGTTTATACCATGCCCCCACGGGGATGAACCCTGACCCACGTGATGTCTGAAAGACAATCGCCGGCATTCCCTCGTAGGGTGATAAACTAAAACCGTTTGTCAACATTTCCAACCTGTTTTGGAGATATCCATTTTCATTAGACAATTCGTGATAGCCGCGGAAGGCAAGGAGCGGTTTCAGTCGTAAAATACCCCCCCGGGGACATTTGTCAACATCGTAACGGACAAGCAGGACGGATTTTCCCGCCGGCAATAATAGCGATTTCTTAATGGTTAGGGCGCCGATCCGGTAGGTGAAACTGGGAAAATGATCGAAGGTAAAATCGGCAAGCGGCGTGTGTTCAGGCGGAAAAATAAGTCCCGGATAGAGGTGGGAAGTGAAAAAATGCTCTTTCTGGCCGTTGATTAATGAATCCTCTAACTTAGACAGCAGAACGTAACGCCCTGCCGGCTTTTGGAGAGTGGCGACAAAGAACCCGTGATATTTACGCGTGTGCCGATTTTCGAGCGTACTGGCCGCATATCCCCCCCGGCCATCTGTTTCCAGCCATTCCCGGGAAATGGACAAATCATGAAATCCTGCGAGATCGATTTTTATCATGATAAAGCCTCCTTAGTTTAATCAATCTCCTAAACAACAGATAGTCTTATGATGCCTCGAAGCAGCGCAACTCGCAATGATTAAAAACGCACGCGCTATGCGCTATGTATGTACGCTTCTTTATTATTATATGCAAACAAAGCAATGAGGATTCGGTAACGTAAATCAGCTATGGCATATTGACTATTTCAACGTCCGCAGGCGGCGTAAAGGTGAAAAAAGAACTGGAAACGCCTGTATTAGTTTGAATATTTGTGAAGTTGAGGCGGGTGGTATTGCCATATTCATCATCGAAACGGCATTGAATGATCTGAAAGGTTTTTTTGTCGATCGTCAAATCAATGCGGTCAATGCCGTTTCCCTTTTCTTTCGCCGTTAACTTTAGAAGATAATTGCCGTTTATGTCGGCATGTCCGTCCTTGGGAAAACGAACGGAAAAGTCTTCAGAGAGCTTCCCGATTCCCGACAGGAATTTTACAGCGAGTCGTGATCGGTAAACGTCATCGGCGCTCTGGAGGTACACCATCCGATCCTCGGCGACATAAAGCCATGCTTTTCTGGAGTTTATGATCAGCTTCTTTACTTTTGGCTTAGTATAATCCCAATACATCATTTTCGGGTTCTTAATCCAGACTGTTCCCTCTTCACGATCCGTCTTTTTCATGGATTTGATGGTTACTTCCTGAATAAAATGAGCCTTCAAATCGCCTGTCTTTTCGTAAACATCCTGAGTCCGGGCGGTCAGTTCTTCGACAGTGCGAAATTCCGCGTGACCCAAAGAGGGCTGCCCCAACCATAAAACAGTTAGTAAAATACCTATAAATAAAAGGGTACTGTGCTTGAAAGGGCGAGTCCCGGGGACGAACGACCATGTCGGCCAGTATCCACGGAACAACCCTTTGGGCACTCGCAGTCTGCCGGGTCTGAAAGGAGGCTCATAACTATCAGGGATAGTGCTGTAATTTTCCAACATATTGTTATTACTTAGCATATTTATTGCCTAAACCTTATGCAAACCGGTAAAAAATTGTAACATTTGAATGGTTGCGATAGTTATCAACACTTTTATCAACAACCCTTTCCACACTGCTGTTGATTCATGCGGAAGCTCCCCGTAAGGGGTTTGTTTTGAGCTTTCTTAGTTAAGCCAATATCTTAATGCGCCAACCAAAGGGATCGTCTTTTTTCCCATACTGGATATTGAGAATATCGTTATACAACCGGGTGGTCAGTTTACCAATTTTTCCACCGGCAATGGCGTACTCCCTGTTTCGGTAGTAAATCCAACCGACAGGGGAAACAACAGCCGCTGTTCCCGAGGCAAAGGCCTCCTGCAACTTGCCGTTATTGATTGCGTTTATTATTTCATCCATCGAGAGCCGTCTCTCGGAAACCTTTATTCCCCAGCTTTTGGCAAGCTGGAGCACTGAGTTTCTGGTAACGCCGGGGAGGATGCTTCCCGAAAGGGGAGGGGTTATCAATTCGTTCTCGATTATGAAGAAAATATTGCTTGTCCCAACTTCCTCAACATACTTTCGTTCGATTGCATCGAGCCAGAGCACCTGCGTATATCCCATTTTTTTTGCGATTTCCCCTGCGTAGAGGCTGGCTGCGTAATTCCCCGCCGCTTTGCAGTTGCCGATCCCGCCGGGGGCCGAACGAATGTAATCCTCGGTGACGAAGATCTTCGTCGGGCTGAAGCCCTCGGCATAATAGGCCCCGACGGGACTCATGATAATGAAGAACAGATACTCGTTTGCCGGATGCACCCCCAGGGCTTGTTCGGTGGCAATCATGGTTGGCCGTATATACAACGAGGACCCTTCCGTACGAGGTATCCAGTCTTTATCCGCCGCCAGCAGCTTTTCCAGCGCTTCCATAAAAAGAGGCTCCTCAATCCTCGGCATGCAGAGTCTCTCCGCCGAGTTGTTCATCCGTTTTATGTTTTCCGATGGCCGAAAAAGGAAAACGCCGCCATTTTCTCCCCGATAGGCCTTCATTCCCTCGAAAATCTCCTGGCCATAATGCAGGCACATGGCTGTCGGGTCAAGTTGAAGCGGACGATACGGCTCGACTGCGCCATCGTGCCAGCCGCGGCCGCTGCTCCAGGTCATTGTAAAAAAATGATCGGTAAATATCTTGCCAAATCCCAACTTCGATTCGTCTTGCGGTTTGGCCTTTCTTTTTTCGGGCGCAGACTCAATAACCTTGATTTCCATTAACAGTCTCCTTTAGATTCAGTTTTTGTTTATTATAAGCTTTTTCTAAACCCTTACCACTAAATCAGATGGCGATCAAGACTTCTATACTGGATAGCCTCGGCAATATGGGAGGAGGTTAGACAATCGCTGTTGTCAAGATCAGCAATAGTTCTGGCTACCTTCAGTATCCTGGTGTAGGCGCGGGCGCTCAATCCCAGCTTGTCGATCGCCATCTCGATAAGTTTATGAGATTCATCGTCAATCAGGCAAAAAGCGCGAATCTGGGCTTCGCTCATCCGGGCGTTGCAGATGGTTTCATCCCCGCTGAAACGCTTTTGTTGAATCGCACGGGCATTTTCTATGCGGTTTTTGATTGCCGACGAGGCTTCTCCCGCTCCCCGCGCCGTCAAATCGCGATAGCGGACGGAGGGCACCTCAATATGGATGTCGATCCGATCGAGAAGGGGGCCCGAGATTCGTCCCTGATACTGGCGAATCTGCTGCGGAGTGCAATGACAGCGGTTGCTGCTGTCGCCGTAATAACCGCAGGGACAGGGATTCATCGACGCAACCAGCGCGAAGCGGGCAGGGTAGGTTGCCGTTTGCGCTGAACGCGTTATGGTTATTTTGCCGTCCTCCAGGGGTTGGCGCAGCGTCTCCAGAACGTTTTTTCGGAACTCCGGCAGTTCGTCGAGAAAAAGGACTCCATGATGCGCCAGACTTATTTCCCCCGGTCGCGGGATATGGCCTCCGCCGACCAATCCTGCGTCGGAGATGGTATGATGCACTGCGCGAAAGGGCCTCGTTGCGATCAGCGCCTCTTTGCGGTCCAATATTCCCGCCACGGAATAGATTTGCGTTGTTTCTATGGCCTCACTCAAGGAAAAGTCCGGAATTATCGTAACGATTCTCTGAGCGAGCATACTTTTTCCCGAACCGGGCGGACCGATCATCAGGATGTTATGCCCGCCCGCAGTGGCAACCTCGATTGCCCGTTTGGCCTGTTCCTGTCCTTTAATATCACTGAAATCAAATGGATAGTCGCGGTTTTGCCGGAAGAGCGCCTCGATATCGACGTGGAATGGATTGATTTCCCGGCGCTCTCCAAAAAATTCGACAACGTCGGAGAGGTGATCCACCGGAATGACATCGATTCCTTCGACCAACGCCGCTTCGCTGGCGTTTTCTTTCGGGAGGACTATGCCCCGTATGCCGAGAGAGCGGGCCGTAAAGGCAGAGGAAAGTGCCCCATGCACACCTTTGACGCTGCCGTCGAGGGAAAGCTCGCCGATAAGAAGATACTGCGTTAGCGGCCCCAGGGAAACCATCCCCTGCGCGGCCAGTATCGCCATCGCGATCGGCAGGTCGAAAGAGGTGCCCTCTTTTTTTATGTCAGCAGGGGCGAGATTGATGGTGACATGATGAGTCGGGAATTTATAGCCGGAATTGTTGATCGCGGCCTTGATGCGATCCTTGCTTTCCCGTACCGAGGCATCGGGCAGGCCGACAGTGGAAAACTGGGGGAGGCCGGCAGTTATATCTACCTCAACTTCAACGGGGAAGGAATCAATTCCGATGATTGCGGAACTCAATGTTTTGACGATCATGCAAATTTCCTGTTGGCGGGTCAGATGGAAAGTGCAGAATTATACGCGTTTTTGCATCAGGCGATCTTCCAGTTCCCCTATGTATGCGGCCAGGGTATTTCCCGCCTGCTCTACTGCGGTGCGCAGATCATGATCAAGTTGAGTCAAACGTTTTTGCAATGCCTCTTCCGAAGCAACGGTTTTCCCCTCCATTTTTGATAATTCAGTCTGCAGAAATTCTTGCAGCCCGGTGAGCCTTGATGCTTCCGCCTTTTCGGCCAGTTCGCGCAGGGAGTTCAAGTCTTTATTGAAACGCCTTGATTCTGACAGTTGGGCAGATTGGAGGTAGGCGATATAGATTAAAAACAACAGGGAGATCAGCGCAATGAAGCCAAGCATGATCAATCCCAGCGGCGCATTGATCGATGTAACCAGAAGCCACAGGCTGGTTGGGGCCATAAACGAATTCCAGTTGACGATGGCAAACACGGCCAAAACCGCAAAAACAAGCATTAAGGCAAATGTTTTTATAGCCATAGCTTTTATCCTTTCTTAATGATGAAAAATATATCTCGGGGGAGATAAAGCGTGCCGCAGAAAGGCATCAAATACAGGACGTCGGATTCTTCTGTGCGTGCGCATGATAAAGTCAAGAAAACTGGGCAGGGCAATTATACCGGCAGGCTTATTGTTCCAGATACAGAAACTTTGAAACAATAAGCCTGCTGAATTCAAACAGCTATTTCCCGGTTACGTCAACTTCCTTACCCCACCAATTTCCGGCCTTTGATTCCTGAGCATCCTTTTTATCCGCACTGGGATAACCGGAAATGCTGAATTTCAAATGTTCCCAGTCTTTGTACATAGTGCTGTGTTCGTAGAAGCCCGATTCTCTTGCGGCGGCACCGCACCCGGCGAGAAAAAGCGCTGCCATGACGACCAAAAATAATTTCTTCATGCAATCCTCCTTTGTTAGATGACATTAATAACGTTTTAAATTTCGAGGTAATTGCAAAACTCCCCATTCTTGTCTGTCATTCCCGCAACGATTCTGAGCGGGAATCTGGTTCTAACTGCTTGAAAAACCATATTATGAACATTAAGCTTCGCTTTCCCGATAGAGACATTATGAACATTAAGCTTCGCTTTCGGGAATGACAAATGGTTTTGCATTTGCCTCTTCCTCTTACATAAAAATACAGTGAATGTCAAAAGATTATTGATTTCAGGGGCGGCGCCGGCTGGGAAGGAAATTTTATCAGCTTTGCCGGTTGAATCTGCTGATGATTTCTGATAGATATGATTGAAGTCTTAAGAAACCGACAAACCCGTCTTGCAGCAGCACTGAGGTTTACTAACAGCAATTCGCCACCAACAGGGCATTCATGCCCGCAGGGAGACATTTCTGGTGCGTATTCTAATTTTTACAGATCTTGACGGAAGCCTCCTTAATCATGACGATTATTCGTATGAGGCAGCGCTGCCGGCTTTGGAAAAAATCAAAGCGGCGAATATTCCGTTGATTATTGTGACCAGTAAAACCAGAGGCGAAGTGGAACCCCTGCAAAGAGAGCTGGATATTTCCGCCCCCTTTATCGTTGAGAATGGCGGCGGAATTTTTTTCCCGGAATCGCCGGAGCTGAAAAATCCGGTGGATGGTGAAAAGGTTGAGAAATATACTGTTCTCGGTTTAGGCGCAACTTATCGCGATATCCGAAAGTTTTTCGCCAAAGTGGCTTCCCGTTTTTCGATCAGGGGCTTCGGCGACATGACAGCCGCCGAGATTGCCAATTTGACCGGCCTGCCGGAGATCGACGTCGAGCTGGCCAGACGCAGGGAATTTACTGAGCCTTTTTTAGCGGAAAATGAATTAGATATCGGTAAGATAGAAAAGTTAGCACTTTTGGAGGGGTTAAAAATAACTAAGGGCGGTCGTTTTTTTCATTTAATCGGCCTTGGGCAGGACAAAGGCATCGCTGTGAAAAAAGTGATCGACATCTATCGTAACAATGGAAATCAAGAGACGCTTGTGACGATCGGGATTGGCGACAGTGAAAACGATCTGCCGATGCTCCAGCAGGTTGATATCCCGGTCTTGATTCCCCGTCCGCAGCGGGGTTTTCTCCATCTTGAATTGCCGAGGCTTGTTCGTGCAAGAGAAGAAGGTTGCCTCGGTTGGAACAGCGCGGTCGGATGTATTCTGGATAATCTCGCTGGCGGCTATTTACCGGATAAAGTAATTCCCTGCCCGTGAAGGGAAAAGTCATCCGCTTTTCCAGTTTACTTAAACACCGAAGAGCACTGTACGCATCGGGTAGAAAAGCTTTTCGTAACTGCTTACATTTATTTGTGTAAATATTAATTAGAGGAGGCACGACAATGAGCGATTTTTCTCAGAACGGTGTTATTACGACACTGCAGAAACTTGGGACGAAATCGGTAGCCAAGATCGATTTCGAACTGAAGAAAGTGTCAGTTGAACGAAAAATGGTTCTTTTGCTGCCGGCCCTTTTTTCGGAATTTGAAGGGCCGGCGATGCCCAGAATAATCGAGGAACTCAAGGGAATAGACTATCTCTACCGGATCGTTTTATCGCTTGACAGGGCTGACGACGCGCAGTTTTTGCGTGCAAAAGAAATGATGAAGTCCCTGCCTGCCGCTGTGCGGGTTGTCTGGCATGATGGTCCCAGGATGCAGCAACTGCTTAAGGAACTGGAGAAGGCAGATTTCTACATGGAAACTCCCGGCAAGGGCCGTTCGGTATGGATGTCGATCGGCTATATCCTTGCTCAAAGCAATGTTTACGCGATTGCCCTGCATGATTGCGATATAGTAAACTATCAGCGGGAAATAGTTTCGCGGCTGCTCTATCCGGTCGTGCATCCCGGTCTGGATTTCGAGTTCAGCAAGGGGTATTATGCCCGGGTGACCGAGCGGCTTTACGGAAGGGTTACGAGACTATTTTACACGCCGTTGATTCAGACGCTTAAAAGGATTCTTGGATACAACGCCTTTATCGAATATCTGGGCAATTTCCGCTACGCCCTTTCCGGTGAGTTTGCCTTTGACACCCATCTGGCAAAAGGTCTCCGCATATCCCCGACCTGGGGGCTGGAGGTTTCGATGCTAAGCGAGGTTTATCAGAAGACCTCCGTTAATCGGATCTGCCAGGTGGAAGTCATTGAATCCTACGAACACAAACACCAATTACTTGATAAGAAACACACTAAACAGGGACTTATCAGAATGGCGACCGAGATTGGCCATGCCCTGTTTCGGGTTTTAAGCGAGGATGGTCTGGTTATGAGCGAGGCTTTTTTCCGGACCCTTA
The DNA here is from genome assembly GCA_023229765.1 of Syntrophales bacterium. Lineage (NCBI taxonomy): Bacteria > Pseudomonadati > Thermodesulfobacteriota > Syntrophia > Syntrophales > Syntrophales bacterium. The sequence continues at coordinate 29,418 of JALNYO010000014.1, forward strand.
TTACCGCCTATATTCAGGAATCCCGGAAAGCGATCGAAAAGTACAATGCGCTGGCTTTGCTAAACGGTCTTGACTATGACCGGCATCAGGAAGTTGAAGCGGTAGATGCCTTCGTTATTTCACTGAAAATAGCGGTTGATGAATTCATCAAGGACCCCGTCGGCTGTCCCATGCTTGCGGCCTGGAAACGCATCTGGGCGGCATTTCCGGATTTTTCCGAAAGGCTCTATGATGCGGTCGAGGAGGACAACCGGTAGTTGACGCACAGGTAAAATCCTTTGAACATATTTTATATACAGTAATGGATGCCCCATGAAGAAAACGATTCTTAATGATGATGTGCTGAACAAGATTCATGACCTGAAAAAAACGGACATTCTTGTCGGCATCCCCAGTTTCAACAATGCAGCGACTATCGGGCACGTTGTGCGCGCTGTTCAGGCTGGACTATCTAAATACTTTCCCGACCGCAAGGCCGTGATTGTCAATTCCGATGGCGGTTCAACAGACCAAACGGTGCAGACCGTCCAAGACGCTGCAATTGACGATTTTGAGTCAATACTTGTAACGCATCAAAAAGAACCGGCGCTGAAAATTACCACCCCGTATCACGGCATTCCCGGAAAAGGCAGCGCCTTCAGAACCATCTTCAGCGTGGCGGACCTGCTCCAGGCCAAGGCCTGCATTGTGGTCGATTCCGATCTCCGAAGCATTACCCCCGAATGGGTTGAACTGCTCGTCAAGCCCGTCTTGAGGGGCGATTTCGATTTTGTCGCCCCTTTATACCTCAGACATAAATATGACGGCACCATAACCAACAGCATTGTTTATCCCTTGACCAGGGCGCTCTACGGAAAGCAGGTGCGGCAGCCCATCGGAGGGGATTTTGGTTTCTCCGGGGAGCTTGCCTCATTCTATCTCGCTAAAGATGTCTGGGATACGGATGTGGCGAGATATGGGATCGACATATGGATGACGACAACCGCTATCGCTAACGATTACAGGATATGTCAATCATTCCTCGGCGCAAAGATTCACGACGCCAAGGATCCCGGCGCCGATTTGAGTGCGATGCTGTATCAGGTTGTAGGCGCCGCCTTTGACCTTATGGAAGATTATCCAAAAGAATGGGAAACTGTAACAGCCTCAAAACCGATTCCAACGTTTGGCTTCAGGTATGCCGTCGGTTTGGAGCCTGTTGCCGTGAATATTCAGAGAATGATTGAAAGATTCAGACTCGGAGTCAGGGAACTTATCGATATATGGGGGAAATTTCTTCCCCGCAAGGTAATTGTATATCTTTTGTGGGTAGCGGAACTTCCTGAAACAGAATTCTCTTTTTCTGACGAAGCCTGGGCCGGGATCATCTACAGCTTTGCCCTGGCGGCTCATACCCGGGTGATAAACCGTGAACATCTGCTCAAGGCGCTTACCCCTCTGTATATCGGCAGAACTGCTTCCTTTGTAAAAGAAACGATAGAAAGCGACGCGGCGCAGGTTGAAGAGAAGATCGAGGAATTGTGCCGGCTGTTTGAGAGCAAGAAACATATTCTCTGCGAAAACTGGCAGATATGAAAGGAGAAGCCGATGAACTTAATGGATAGGATAATTCTTGAACCAGCCGCAAAAAGCGTGGAGAGTATTCTGGTCTTTCTGCCCAATATTCTGACTTCGTTATTTATATTTTTAACAGGCCTTGTTATTTCGCTGGCTTTAAAATTTTGCTTGGAATGGCTTTTTAAAGCCGTCGGTCTCAACAGCTTTTCGAGACGTCTGGGATTCCAAGAATTGTTGAAGAAAGGCGGCGTTAAGGATGCCCTTTCTTTGCTGCTGGCAAAATTTTTCGGAGGCGTGATCTTTCTAATCTTTACCCTGCTTGCCATGAGAGCGCTGGAAGTCGATATCCTGGTTAGATTGGTGGAAAAATTCCTTTTCTATCTCCCTAATATTGTTATTGCCCTCCTGATACTACTGTCCGGCTGGCTGCTCGGCAATTTTCTGGGACGAACGGTTCTGATAGCGGCGGTGAACGCCGGGATAACATTTTCCCGTTTTGTGGCGGCTTTCGTAAAGTATATAATTGTAGCGCTGTCCGTTACAATGGCTCTGGAACATGTCGGCATCGGAAAGGAAACGGTAGAAATTACCTTTGCCGTCTTGTTTAGCGGTATGGTTTTAGCGCTCTCGTTAGCCTTTGGACTGGGAGGCAAAGACATAGCGAAGGAGTTCCTTGAAAAGAAACTCAAGGAAAACAAGGAACAGCAGGATGACGGCATCAATCATCTTTAGCTATGCCATGCTCGGAATGGCGGCGATCGGCAGTTAGTTCGTAAACCCGTGGCCCATTATTCCCCGGCATCATGGGCAATGACGTCCCGTGGCAAAAATTGTCCTCCTTGACGGCGCGAGCCTGCTGTGTTAAGCCCGTCCAAACTCTGAGGTCCGCAGCATAGAAGGGGTAATAATGAAAGAGCTGTCCCATCTCGACGAAAAAGGCCAGGCACGGATGGTTGACGTGACGGCCAAACCCGTTACGCATCGTCAGGCAACCGCCAGCGGAAGGGTGCTGATGCGTCCCGAAACGGCGGCGCTGATTCAGGAGGGAGGGATGCCGAAGGGGGATGTTTTCTCCACGGCGCGCATCGCCGGCATTATGGCGGCCAAAAAGACGCCGGAGCTGATACCGATGTGTCATCCCTTGGAAATGACGGCGATTGAGCTTTCTTTTTTGACTGATGTTTCCGCAGGGGAGATCGTGATCGAGGCGAAAGCCGGGATGATTGGCCGGACGGGTATCGAGATGGAGGTCATGACCGCTGTTGCGGTCGCGGCACTGACGATTTATGATATGTGCAAGGCAGTTGATCGGGAAATTATTTTGACCGACATCAAGCTGATCAGAAAGGAAGGCGGCAAGAGCGGGGTTTTTGTCAGACCTGAGGCAAAGGCATGAAAAAACTTGCTTTATTCCGCAGATTAGCATGAATCATGCATAATTATAAAATAAAAATGGGGTTGCGCTTCCCACTCGGGGTCGATGCCTTGTTACTGCTGTGTTTGGTGATGATATCGATCATTGTAGTGGGTTCTGCGGTTGAAAAGGTATTATTCACAGTTTTTTTTGTCGGGACGGCATATCTGTTTTGGGAATCACTGAGGCGGAGAGTGACCATTGACGAAAACGGCCTCTTCCTCCGCAGGCTTCTGAGCCAGAAAAAACTGCCCTGGGAAGCGATAACCCATGTGGGAGGCTTGACGATAAAAAACAAGTCTTATATCCTGCTCACAACTGTTGTCGGTTTCTACATAATTTCAAATTATTATGAAAGATTTACCCTTTTGGCGGAAGATCTCCTCGCTCATGTCGAAGCCGACAGGGTTGAAGACGCAGCGCGTTTTCTGATTGAAGAAAAACCGTTGGGGCTGGCCGGATCTGCGTTAGTCTGGGTGGCCGCTGTTTTACTGACGGGTATCATCGTGTTGAAGATGTACCCTTTTATTTTATGATTTAAGAACGCTTCCAGGCGGCGGGATGTCCTGCTATCCGGCAAGAGAGGGTGGTTGAGTATGGTTAGGGCAGCGAAAAGAAATGGAAACGGGTTGACGCCGCGTTCAACGCAAACAACTCCGAAAGATGTGGCGGAAAAGATTTTGGAAAAAAATCTTGATGATATAACCGCTATCTTGTGCCAGCCGGGGATAAATAAAAGCCGTATCTACGATGAGGTAATGGAGATGGTGGACCGGTCGCTGCTGCGCATTTCCCTGCGGCGGACAAATCAGGTCAAGAGCGCGGCGGCGTCCTATCTCGGGATAAATCGCAACACGCTTCAGAAGAAGCTAATTAAGCTGCAACTTGGCGACGAAGGGGAATGAATTTACCGATTTCCGGGATACTATTGCGGCTATGCAGGCAAGGAGTTGCGGCGGAAATGAAATCGCGGCACACGGCACGGACTTCCAGTAGCGGGTTTCTCTTATGGACATGAAAATACCGGAAACCGTTATGAGACTGCGGAAAAAGGGGGTCAGCATGCCGAATCCCTGCTCGGTGGAAATCGGCGCAGAGGTGGACCCGGAACGTATTGCCGCAAATGGCGTTGTGCTCTTCGGCGGAACAAGAATAACCGGCAAAAAGACGTTGATCATGGCGGGCGTGAAACTGGGCGAAGAGGCGCCGGTCGTTCTTGATAATTGCCGCTTGGGAGAAAATGTCGAACTAAAGGGGGGATTTTTTGCCGATTCTGTCTTTCTGGAGCGGGTAAGTATGGCTTCTGGCGCGCATGTTCGCGCCGGCTGCCTGCTTGAAGAAGAGGCTAAAACGGGACACACGGTGGGGCTCAAACAGACAATCCTCTTTCCCTTTGTCACCCTTGGGAGTCTGATAAATTTCTGCGATGTCTTGATGGCCGGGGGAACCAGCCGCAAAAATCATAGCGAAGTGGGAAGTTCATATATTCATTTTAATTATACGCCCAACCAGGACAAGGCTACCGCCTCGCTTTTGGGAGACGTGCCCCGGGGGGTTATGCTGAAGGAGGCGCCGCTTTTTCTGGGCGGGCAGGGGGGGCTGATCGGGCCGGCCAGGATCGGCTTCGGAACGATAATTGCCGCAGGCGAGGTATGGAGCGGGGATTGTCCCGAGGGCGGGAAATTGCTCCGCAGCGGGAGAAAACCGGCTATTGAAAAGGGATTTCATACTGGACTTTACGGCGATATCAAAAGGCGGGTAATCAACAATATCATCTACTATGCGAATCTGCTGGCGTTGAGGCAGTGGTACATCCATGTTCGCGCCCTGTTTTTCAGGGATGCGGAATATGGAGACGCCCTGCTCGAGGGGGCTTTGGAGGTTATAGACGCGGCGGCATCCGAAAGGCTCTTGCGTTTCCGGACCCTGGCCGAAAATATGGACAGTTCGATTGCGCTGGGACAAAAACTTTTGCCGGAGCATGTTCGTGAAAAAATTCTCTGCCGACAGGGCGAATTTCGCGATCGCTGGGGAGAACTGGAGAAAAGCATTGCCGGGCACAGGGAGGAGAGTACTGGGAAAAGCATTCGTGAGCAATTTCTCGCCTCATTTTTCGATGCCAAAAATGGTGCAGCCAAAGACTATTTGGGAGTCATAGCGGCTCTTGACAAGGAAGTTTCCTCAAGGGGCGCCAAGTGGATGCAGTGTGCAGTAGATGACGTTGTCGAAAGGGCGCTTTCGATAATACCCTCTTTTCGCGAATGACGGCGCTGAAGCTCTCTGATTGCCGAGCGCCAGCCGTTGTTTTTTCATATTGTCGAAGGGACAATTACGTGATGACATTAAAGAAGTTTTTAAAAAACAGCTTCTCTTTCCTGAGGGAATGTCGGATTGTGGTAGGTCATAATCCGCTGCGTATCGGGACGCCAACCTTGATCATCTTTCCTTTTCTTCCCAACACCTTGTGCTGCGGTTTCGCGGGGATACTGACCCTGCACCGCGCGCCTGCCGTTTCAAACGGAAATAGCGTCAACGGCGATGCGCGCCAAGGCAGCAAACTCGTCGAGATGTTTACCTGCCTGTCGGAAAATGATCTGAATGCCGTTTTTTTCGGCGGAATCGCTCCGGCTTCCTATCTGGGCGGCAAGGACGCTCAAACTCAAATGGAGCGGGAGCTGCTCTATTTGAAAGGAGAAAATGGCCGGCAAGCGCTTTTTTATGATCCTGCCGCGGTGGAGCGTATGCGCAGGCTTTGCGGGACAATGCAGGAATTTCTTGCCAGAGAGGAGAGAAAACTTGAAGAACAAGCCGGACGGATTTCTACCTCCGATCTGGAGGAAATAAATCGGGGTTTGATCATGCTTCGGGATTTACTTTGGGCGTTGGAGAAGGATGTTATTGATAACGTTAACAAGATTTGCGCTGTTGCCGGTATTGAGGATCCCATTTTGCTGCCGCCGGCTGCCCTTTACAAATACCGGAAACTCAACTTTCTGTTGAACAGTCTCGATCGACTGGAAGTCCGCGGACGAGATTCGGCGGGGGTGCAGATATCGTTTGTCCCTGAAAATAACGCTGATCTGAACGGGATTATGGACGTTATCCGTACCAAGGGATTATCAGCGGAATGGGAAAAACGCACCGCTGCCGGGGATGCAGTCGATGGATCGATTTGCCTTACCCCCCCGGCTGGTGCGGGTAAGGCAACCGCCGTTTCTTTTACCTATAAAACTGCGGAGATCATCGGCGAGCTGGGCAGGAATGTCCGGGAACTGAGAAAGAGGATTGCCGGGGATGCCCTTTTTCATCTTTTTGCCGGCATCCCGGCGGCTTTTGAAACGGCGTTTACCCATACCCGCTGGGCTTCCGTTGGTTCTATCACCGAAGAAAACTGCCATCCAATCGGAAACTTCACCTTGCCGGTAAATGGCGCGGCCACGGTGAAAGAACAGGATTTCCCCTTTTACGGCAAAGGATTATGGACGATCAATGTCGTCCTCAACGGCGACATCGATAACTATCAGCAGCTCCGGGAATCCTTCTCGGCACAGGGGGGAGCGATCGCCCCGGAATTGACCACGGATACCAAGATCATTCCGCTGCGAATTGAGCACTACCTGCGCGGCGGATACGATCTGGCAGAGGCTTTCCGGCTCGCAGTCAGGGATTTTGAGGGCTCGCATGCCATTGCCCTGGTAAGCAGTCTGGAACCGGGCAAGGTTTTTCTGGCGCTTAAGGGGAGCGGCCAATCAATTTATGTCGGAATCGCCCCCGATCGATATCTGTTTTCCTCGGAACTCTACGGTCTGGTCGAGGAGACCCCTTTTTTCATAAAAATGGACGGGGAAAAAGTACCTCCCGGCGGCAATGAAAAGGGAAGGGGGCAGATCTTTATTCTCGATCAGGATACCCCTGGAGGGGCGGAAGGTGTAACAGCCTTTTTCTATGATAAAACACCTATCAGGCTCAAAGAAGAGGATATCCGGCGGGCGGAGATCACAACCCGTGATATCGATCGTGGCCGCCACCCCCATTATTTTTTGAAGGAAATTGGTGAATCCGCCCACTCCGTCCGTAAAACACTCCTTGGCAAATACCTGATCGAAAAGGGAAAACGGGGAGAAACGGCAGTTTTCAGTCTGGGAGATGATGTCATTCCCGAAGAAATACGGGAGGGGTTGCTGTCCGGGAAGATCAACATTATATACGTGATTGGCCACGGAACGGCTGCAGTTGCCGGAAGCGCCATAGCCGATGCGCTGGCACGCCATCTGCAGGGAAGCGGAATCACCGTGCAGGCCATGCTTGCCTCCGAGCTCAGCGGTTTCAGCCTCAAACAGGACCTCCATGATACGCTGGTTATTCCGATCACCCAGTCAGGAACGACAACCGATACCAACCGCGCCGTGGCGATGGCCAGGGAACGCGGCGCTAAAATAGTCGCGATCGTCAATCGCCGGCAATCCGATATCACCATGAAGGCGGACGGGGTTTTTTATACCTCCGACGGCCGGGACATCGAGATGGCCGTCGCCTCCACGAAGGCGTTTTATTCGCAGATCATTGCCGGCAACATCCTTGCGCTCGCCATTGCCGCTTTGGTTTCTTCTATTTCCGGCGAGCAGGCGGCAACGGAACTCCGCACGCTGGAGACGGCGCCGGGGTTAATGGGAAATGTGCTGGGCCAGCGGGAGAATATTCGCAAGGCCGTCGAAAAGACGATAAATCATAAAAGATATTGGGCGATTGTCGGAAGCGGACCGAACAAGGCCGCCGCCGATGAAATAAGGATCAAGCTGAGCGAGCTGTGCTACCTGACAATCTCCTCCGATGTCGTTGAAAACAAGAAACACATCGACCTTTCCGCCGAACCGCTGATCATCGTCTGCGCCGCCGGGAGTCCCGAGAGTGTCATCGGCGACATTGCCAAGGACGTGGCGATTTTCAAGGCCCACAAGTCATCAGTCGTAGTCTTCGCCGAAGAGGGGGAAAAACGCTTCGACGCCATTGCCGATGCGGTGATCCCGCTTCCCCGCGCACCCCTGCCGCTCCCAGTAATTCTGAACACCCTCGCCGGCCACCTTTTCGGCTATTATGCCGCGTGCAGCATTGACGAAGACGCCCTGTTTCTCCGGGCGTTTAAAAGCCGGCTTAATACGGTCATGGTTGACCAGGTAAAAAGAAAACTTTCCGCGTATGAAGGTTTTACCGACGAAGGGCTGCGAGGTCTTGTCAATAATTTTACCGCTGAATTTCTGAAAAAGAAACAACTGGGGCGTTTTTCCCAGACTGGGGTGGGGACAATCTCCGATTTGGCGCTGCTGCTGAAATACGCGGGGGGAAAGCTGCCGCTCGATGATTTTCGCCACGATTTTCCCGAGAGCGAATTGTTGTCCCCGGTCGATCTGCTGGATGTGACGCTGGGTAATGCCGTTGATGAACTTTCCCGCCCGATTGACGCGATCCGCCATCAGGCAAAGACAGTTACCGTAGGAACAAGCAGAAAAGAGACCCTGCCGGAAGGACCCGTCTCCGCTCTGCTCAGTCAGCTTTCATTCGGCGTTCAATCACTGCTCAGCACGAATATTTTGCTGCTGGAGAGAATACAGGGGGCGGTTTCTTCAGTTACAGGTTATACGCTTTACGCCATTGACAAATTAGACAAAGCAGGAAAACCCGGTGATGAGACGACCATCATGATTGTGAAGCGGGGAGGGGTGTCACTGCAGATGGAATCGCGGGTTGAGAAAACCAGCGCCCTGGTCGGAACCAAAAAGGGAATTGTGGCCCTGCAAAGGATCTATGCGGGGCTGGGCAGGACGGATGGAGCCCCGCTTGTTATTGTCCCACTGCTTGGCAATAATGAACGGGCCGAAAATCTGTTGTTGCTGCATGTAATCTTCAACGAGAACCTCTCCGTAAAAGAAAGGCTTAAAATCATCGGCAAAAGGGTAAATAAACTCAGGGATTTGATTCAGGAGTGCAATCTTTCCTGGAATGACAATCTCCTTGCTGACATCCCCGTCGGGTTTCTGCTTGGCGAATCAGCGGAGACAATAGTCGGGTGGATCACGAAAAATTCAAACGTTTGCAGGAAGGGAAAGGAAATTCATGAGAACTAAATTTATTTTCGTTACCGGAGGCGTTCTCTCCTCCCTCGGCAAGGGCTTGGCGGCGGCCTCCATTGCGGCTATTCTCGAGTGCAGGGGACTGCGGGTCACCAATCAGAAACTCGACCCGTACATAAATGTCGATCCGGGCACCATGAGTCCGTTTCAGCATGGAGAGGTGTTCGTGACCGACGATGGCGCCGAAACCGACTTGGATCTCGGTCATTACGAACGATTTACCGGCACCACGATGGGAAAGGCGAATAACCTGACGACGGGTCAGGTCTATTTTTCCGTCATCACCAAGGAGCGGCGGGGAGACTATCTTGGCAAAACCGTTCAGGTAATTCCCCATATCACCAATGAAATAAAAGACTTCATCAAGAAAACCGCCGAAGGGCATGATGTGGCGATTGTTGAGATCGGCGGGACGGTTGGCGATATCGAAAGTCTTCCCTTTCTCGAGGCGATTCGCCAGTTTCGCAATGAAGTCGGCAGGGAAAATGCGATCTTTATCCACCTGACCTGGGTGCCGTTCATCAAAACCGCCGGCGAGGTAAAGACCAAGCCGACGCAGCATAGCGTCAAGGCCCTGCGGGAGATCGGCATCCAGCCGGACATCCTGCTGTGCCGGACGGAGAATTTCCTCTCCGACGACATCAAAACCAAGATCGCCCTCTTCTGCAATGTCGAGGTGGCGGCAGTCTTCACGGCCAAGGATGTGGAGTGCATCTACGAGTGTCCCTTGATTTTTCACCGGGAGGGACTGGATCGGAAGATTACCGATCTGCTGAATATCTGGGCCGGCCAACCTCGTCTTGAAAAATGGGAGAACGTAGTGGCCCGGTTTCTCCATCCCCAGTGGGAAGTGACGATCGGCATTGTCGGCAAATATGTCAACCTGACGGACTCCTACAAGAGTCTCAACGAGGCTCTGGCCCACGGAGGGATCGCCAACGACTGCCGGGTGAAGCTCCGTTTCGTCGATTCAGAAAAGCTGGAAAATGAGGGCGTTGGGAATGTCTTCGATGGTTTGGACGGGATCCTCGTCCCCGGCGGTTTTGGCAACCGGGGGATCGAAGGGATGATCCTGGCAATCGAGCATGCCAGAAAAAACGGCATCCCTTTTTTCGGCATCTGCCTCGGCATGCAGATGGCGGTTGTGGAATACGCCAGAAACGTCTGCGGTATGGCCAAAGCTAACAGCTCGGAATTTGACGCCGAAACCGCGTACCCGGTGATCGATCTTTTACCGGAGCAAAAACAGATAACGGAAAAAGGAGCGTCAATGCGCCTCGGGGCGTATCCCTGCGTAGTTTATGAGGAATCAGCAGCAGGCGCGGCTTATGGAGCAAAAGAGATTAGCGAACGCCATCGCCACCGGTATGAATTCAACGCCTCCTTCAAGGAGAAGCTTCTGGCAAAGGGACTTGCCATTACCGGCGTTTCCCCCGACGGCAGGCTCGCCGAGATCGTCGAGATTCCTGGACATCCGTGGTTTTTAGGCTGTCAGTTTCATCCCGAGTTCAAATCCCGACCGACGAATCCTCACCCGCTTTTCCGGGAGTTTATCAAGGCGGCGCTGAAGAAAAAGAAATAGTAACTACTCAGATACCTCAATATTTTAGATTTTGTTTCAGGCAGTGCGGCCGGTTATTACAGCGAAAAGAAGCGGTTCGCCAACCTCCATACCGGTTTTAAAGGGGCTATGCCTTTCCATTCCGATTTTGCAGGTTCACAGGTAGATAAGGAACGGGGACTTTCCCCCGCCATTGACGTCAGTTTCGGCCGTTTTCTCGAAAAAATTGACGGGGGCGATAATCCTTTGCTCTTTGCTGCGGCCGCCCTTGTCAGTCGCAGCGTCAGGGAGGGCAATGTCTGCCTTGATCTAACCGCTGTCTCTCAATCTTCTCTTCAGCAGGATTTAGGCGCGCTAACAATCAGTTTGCAGAGCTGGCCGGATGAGCTGCGAAAATGTTCTGTAGTCGGGCGTCCCGGTGAGGTAAAACCTCTCATTATTGACGAAGCGGCACGCCTTTACCTTTACCGTTATTGGGATTACGAACAGCGGATAGCTTCCTTCCTGATAAAAAAAGGACTGGAAAAATCACCCCTTCAAACATCTATCAGCCAAAACGAACAGGAAAGAAAAATACTCCGGCAAAGGCTTGACGTCCTTTTCCCTGACGTCAATTCTCCTCGCTGTCCTTCGGCTGGCAACGGACAAAAAATTACAGTTAATTGGCAGAAGGTTGCGGCGCTTTGTGTGCTGCTCAACAATCTGACCGTGATAACCGGCGGTCCGGGCACCGGCAAGACGGCGACAATCGCCCGGGCGATTATTCTTCTTCTCGAATTTGCACAGGGGAAATTGCCACGGATTGCCGTTGCCGCTCCCACCGGAAAGGCCGCCCTGCGCCTGCAGGAGGCGATCCTGGCGGTTGCGGCTGACGTTTTGGGCGACGAGGGGCAAATAAGGGAGGGCTTGCCCGGGCGGGCGATGACAATCCATCGACTTATTGGCAGCACCCCCCATTCATCCAATTTTCACTGGAACAGCAGCAATCCTTTGCCTTATGACATTGTAATCATTGATGAAGCATCGCTGATTGACCTTCCGCTCATGGCAAAACTGATCAGCGCCTTGCCGGTTCATGCCCGGCTGATACTGCTTGGAGACCGGGAACAGCTTGCCTCTGTTGAGGCCGGGGCGGTTCTCGGCGACATTTGCGGATATCGGGCGCTCAATGATTTTTCCGATGATTTTATCTCGATTCTCTCTTCGCTGACGGAAACTGCCAGCGCGGAATCGCCTTCTTTAGCACCGCCACCGTCGCCGCTCCGGAATTCCCTGGTTGAACTCCAGCGTAATTACCGGTTTTCCGATGACAGTGGAATTTCCGCCCTGAGTCGCGCCATAAAGAATGGGGACGGCGCCGCGGCACTTTGCATCCTGCAAGATATTGGCGATGCTTCCTGTTGCTGGTCGCGCATTCCCCCTCCCTCGGAAATGCCGCGATTGCTCCAAGACATAATAATTAACTTTAATGAATATTTTGAACATATTGATAATAAAAGCAAATATGATGTGATATTAAATGTTTTTGATCGTTTCCGAATACTCTGCGCGCTGCGCCGCGGCCCTTATGGCGCCCTTGAGGTCAATCGCCTCTGTGAGCAGATGATTTTACGGAAGAGGGGTGTTTCCGGCCAGGAAATCTTTTATTCGGGACGTCCGGTAATGGTTACGAAAAACGATTACGGGATGAAGCTCTTCAATGGCGACATAGGTTTTATCCTTCCGGACCTGGAGGCAGATAGCGGCTTGAAGGCGTTTTTCCAGAGCAATGACGAAGGAAAGCTGCGAAGTTTTTCCCCGCTTCGTCTGCCGCCGCACGAAACGGCTTATGCGATGACGGTTCACAAAAGCCAGGGATCGGAATTCGATAATTTGCTGCTGATTCTGCCTGATCAAGACGCGTCAGTACTGACCCGCGAATTGCTCTACACCGCTGTAACAAGATCAAGAAAAACCATTGCAATAAGTGGGAATGAGGATATTTTCCTCAAGGCTGTCACGCGTCGCATAAGACGCTCCTCCGGCTTGCGCGACCAACTTCTCCTTGGTTAATCTTTCTTTAGTCTCGCGTGATTCTCCCAATTCTCCGGTCAGAGGGCAGGATTTCTGCAGATCGTCCATTATCAACCAAACCATTATCAATTAAACTTGACAATTAGAGGTTAATCCATTAGCTTCCTCACATTACCGAGACGGGAGGATTAAGATGATAGGTGTGCTGATCGCCACCCACGGAAACTTGGGGAGTGAACTTATCAAAGCGGCGGAAATGATTCACGGCAGCATGAAATTAGTCGCCCATGTCGCCGTTGATCAGGACAAGGGTGTCGAAGAGATAAAAAAGGAAATCAGCGCCGGGATCAAAAAGCTTGATCAGGGGAAGGGGGTTCTTATCCTCACCGATCTGTTCGGCGGCACGCCTTCCAATCTCTCTCTGTCGTTTCTGAAGGCGGGAAAGGTTGAGGTGGTAACCGGCGTTAATCTCCCGATGCTCCTTAAACTCAACGAAGTTCAGGAAGGTACGACGCTTGAAGAATTTGCCCATTCCCTCAAGGAGTACGGAATAAAGAATATTTCCCTGGCGAGTGAAATCCTCGGCAAAAAGTTTTCCGGATAGCGAAACTTGCATTATTCTCTGGACATAGCCCTGGTCAGGGTGGATAATCGTCTGGTTCATGGTCAGATCCTGGAAGCCTGGATTCCCTATATCAAGGCGGACTGCATTGTTGTAGTTGATGACTTGACCGCCTCCGATATGTTCCGGGAAACGGTTATCCGGATGGCAGTTCCCAGGGAAGTAGCCGTAATAATATGCAATGTGGAAGATTTTGTGAAGACAACTCCCTTCCAAACGGGCAGCGGCCATAAAACCATTGTCCTGTTTGGCGCAGTCGCCCCGGCCCGCAAGGCCTTCGAACTGGGGTTCCGGTTCAATAAACTTAATATAGGGAATATTTATAACGACTCCTACACCATCTGCTGCACCCCCTCGGTGCTTCTCAGCGAGAATGACATTCACGACATAACGTTTCTTCGTGATGCCGGTGTCCGAATAGAGCTGCGGCGCGTTCCCCGGGAAAAGCCGCTTGATTTTTTTGACGTCGTCCGCAGTATCAAAACCTGAAAAACAACAACGGCGTTGCACAAGCGCAGACTATCCGATTTTTTTAACTGATGAAGCGGTTTAAATGATTGCGAATGTTTTTATTACAGCGATAGTGGGCGGTTTTCTCTGTCTGGATCGAGTTTTCCTGCTGCTTATGATCTCGCGCCCGATAATCGCTGCGCCGGTAATCGGCTTTATTCTGGGAGATCCATATACGGGGCTCGTCGCCGGCGCCTTTACCGAGCTTTTCTGGATAGACCGGCTGCCGATAGGGATGTATATCCCCCCCAACGACACGATAACAGCGATCCTGATTGCCGCATCGTCAATTGAAGCGGCCCGGATTCTGGGCTCTATGCCCCACGGACTGCTTGCCCTTACCGTTCTTGCTTATGTGCCATTTGGCCATGTTGCGCAAAAAATGGATCTCTGGATAGTTAAAGGAAATGAAAAACTGGCGGGCGACGTCCGGAAAGACGTCCTTAACGGGGATGTCAAGTCCCTTTCCCGCAAGCATCTCTTTGCACTGCTCAAGACATGGGCTTTTTCCGCCGGGTTCATATTGCTTGCCCTCTTGGTCGGAATACCGCTGCTTGCATTTTTATATCCATCCTTGCCGGGCTGGACGATCCGGGGGCTTGGTCTTCTCTATCCGCTGCTGCCGCTAATCGGTACCGCCGTCGCAATTAACTCCGTCCATGTTCGCGGTGTTTTCCCCATTTTTTGCGGTGTTTTTCTTTTTGCCGGCATTGTATTTTACTATCTTAAGGGAATTATCTGAGGTATGGCAGTAGAGTCCATTGAAATAGACGGCTGTCTGGCAAAAGATATTGACGAAATAATGGCCATCGAAAGGGATTCTTTCTCCAGTCCGTGGTCAGAGTTACTTTTTCGCGAGGAATTGGTGAACCCTGTTTCCCGAATTCTTGTTGCCAGGCTTGGATGCGAAGGCGCAAGAAACATTGTCGGTTATATTGTTTACTGGCTGGTGGCTGATGAATTGCATCTGCAGAAGATAGCGATCCGCCGGGATATGCGGCGGCAGGGATTTGCTTCCCGTTTGTTCCGGGAGGCGATAAAGTCTTCATCAGCGGCAAATACGCAGCGGGCAACCCTTGAGGTGCGCGCTTCAAACCTTCCGGCCCTTAAACTATACGACAAGTTTGGCTTTTCGGTAAAAGGGGTCAGACCCCGATATTACGATGATACTAAAGAAGACGCGTTGATAATGTGGGCTGATCTGCAAGATTAGATGCAGGGAGCGTAAGCGAAGCGTAACGCACGATAATAAAAGGGTTTTTTAGATATTTTCGGCAATACAGACGGTATTTTGCAGTTGAATTAAGGCTATAAGTAATAATAATGAACGAAAATGCAAAAAATATCACAATCAGCGCGGGACAGATAATCGGTAATTGCGACGTTGCCCCCGGCCATTTCCTGCTTTCAATTAAACTGCCGGGCTCTTTCCCGGCGCCGGTTCCCGGGCAGTTCGTCATGCTGCGCAACCTTGAAAATGGCGAAACCCTGCTGTCCCGCCCGTTCAGCGTTTATGGATTCCGAACTGAGGACGGGCAGACGATTCTTGAGCTTTTATGCCGCGTTGCCGGCCGAGGCACACAGTTGCTGTCGCGCCTTGGCGCCGGAGGGAGGGTCGAAGTTATGGGCCCCCTCGGACATGGCTTTACAGTTGACCCTGCCGTCAAAAGAATAATCCTTCTTGCCGGCGGGGTTGGCGCCGCGCCTCTCTCCTTTTTCCTGCAGGAACATGTTCTGACAAAGTCTCCCCTGCCGGTGACTGCCTTTTTGGGCGCGAAAACATCAGAGATTGTAACCGCCCTGCAAGCACGTTTTACCGGTTTAAGCGTTCTACGCTTGGCTACCGACGACGGAAGCGCTGGATATCATGGAGCTGTGACGGACATTCTCGGCGAAGAGCTGCAAGCGTGGGATAATGAAAGCACGCAAATCCTTGCCTGTGGGCCGACGGCGATGACAAGGGCGCTTGCCCGTCTTCTTGGGGATAACTCGATACGCTGCCAGGTTTCCCTTGAAGAGAGGATGGCCTGCGGTGTAGGCGCCTGCATAGGATGTGTCGTCGCAACGAAAGACGCTCACGGGGAGATGATCTACAAAAGGGTCTGCAAGGACGGGCCTGTTTTCGATATCCGGAAACTCGTATGGAAACACCCCTTTTAATGGTTAACACTATGAAATTAATCGCGGGAACTTGACTGATGACGGACAACAAAATTGACAGTAGGCGGGTAAAACTGGGAGTGAATATCGGCAGGCTCTTCTTGAAGAATCCGGTTATGACCGCTTCGGGAACATTTGGATACGGTGAGGAATATTCACCTTTTTTTGATCTGAGCCGACTGGGAGCGGTTGTGGTAAAGGGGCTTTCCCTGCGGCCAAGAGCAGGAAACCCGCCTCCCCGGATAATCGAAACCCCGTCCGGGATGCTCAACGCGATCGGCTTGCAGAATGTCGGTGTCGAGGCGTTTATCGCGGAAAAACTTCCCTTCCTGCGGCAATTTGATGTTGCGGTGATCGCCAATATTTTTGGGGAAACAGTTGAAGAATTCCCGCTCCTTACGGGAATTCTTTCCTCTGTTGAAGGCGTGCATGCAATTGAGGTTAACATATCCTGCCCGAACGTTAAAAAAGGCGGAGCGATTTTTGGCACTGATCCTGCTGTCGCCGCGATGGTGACTAAAATGGTCCGAAGGGAAACAGATCTTCCGGTTATAGTCAAACTGACCCCGAATGTGACCGACATCACGGAAATTGCAAGAGCGGTCGAGGATGCGGGCGCGGACGCCGTTTCCCTGATCAACACCTTGACGGGGATGTCTGTGGATATTGAAGCCAGACGTCCCCATCTGGCGAATATCACCGGTGGCCTCTCCGGACCGGCTCTGAAGCCGGTGGCTTTGCGGATGGTTTGGCAGGTTGTTCGCGCTGTCAAGATTCCGGTTATCGGCATCGGAGGAATAATGACCGCCTCTGATGCCCTGGAATTTCTGATCGCGGGGGCTCAGGCAGTTCAAATCGGCACGGCCAATTTTATCAACCCCGTGGCGACGATGGATGTATTAAACGGCATCGAGGACTATCTTATTAGACATAATATTGAAGATATTAGCGAAGTTATTGGTTCTCTGCGTGCTTGACAGAGAACAGCGTACTCATAGACATTAAGGAGGCCGCAAATTCTCTATGTAACTGAAAAACTATTACAGGAAATGACAGCCCTCATCTTGCTGTGTATTTCGTTCATCGTGTTTCTGACAGCCCCTCTGCTGCACGCCGCCGAAGCAGCGGAGCCGTCTGACAACGGAAGTACGCTGCAGGAGGTACTCATCCTGAACTCATACCATCCCGGTTATGCGTGGTCCGACGATGAACAGGCCGGCATCATCGACGTTTTGCAAGGGAAAGATAAAAATTGGCTCCCGGTCATTGAATACCTAGATCTCAAACACCTGCCCGACGGAAGGCATCTTGCAGAGTTGAAGCAACTTTTCCACCTCAAGCATCAATACAAGAAGTTCTCGGTGGTCATCGCGATGGACAACCCCGCTCTGGAATTCGCTATTGACAACCAGGTGGAACTTTTCAGGAACGCGCCCATCGTCTTCTGCGGAATAAACAATTACAACCCCTCCCTGTTAAAAGGGCGATCCGAGGTTACGGGAATCGAGGAGGCCATTGACCTTGCCGGAACGATCGAGGTCATGCTCCGCCTGCACCCTGCCACTCAAGAGATTTTCAGTCCCCAAGACTACACCGTGACTGGTTTGGCGGTGCGTAAAGAACTTGAGGCATTGGTTCCCCGATTCGGCGCCAAGGTTCGCTTCCGCTTTAATGATCCTCTGACCATGGAGGAACTGTTGAAGGAGCTGGAGCGATTACCCAAGAACAGTCTTGTCCTGGATATAGCTTTTCTCACCGATAAATCCTACCGCACTTTCGGAGTGTCAGAAACCACCAAACTCTTTTATGAACACAGCCCTGTCCCGATCTATTCCACCTACAAGCAGCGACTCGATTTCGGCATCGTCGGCGGCAAGCTGTTGAACGCTCGAATACATGGAACCAACGCCGCCCGCATCGCCCTGAGGGTGCTGGCCGGTGAAAAGGCGTCCGCCATCCCGGTTGTTTTAGAGAGCGATTCGCAGTTCATGTTCGATTATAAGGTCATGAGCCGTTTTGGAATCCCTTTGTCGGCCTTGCCCGAAGACAGCACGGTGATCAATAAACCGGTATCCTTTTATACGGCCCACCGGGTGGTTATTCAAACGGCTTTGGGTATCATCGCTTTCATGGCAGCAGTGATCTTCCTGCTCATGATCAACATCATCCAGAGGAGGCGATCCGCCATCGCACTGCGCGCCTCGGAGGCAAAATATTACGACCTCTATGAGAACGCGCCGGATATGTATTTTTCTATCGATACGAAAACGGCTACAATTACAGAATGCAACAGCACATTTGTTCATACGATTGGCTATGCCAAGGAGGATATCATTGGGCGTTCGATATTCGAAATCTACCACCCGGACTGCAAAGAGGATGTAAAAAGACACTTTCAACAATTTGCAGCAACAGGCGAACTCCCAGATGTCGAACGTAAAATAATTTGTAAAGACGGCAGTATAATTGATGTCAGCATAAAAATATCACTCATGAGGGATAAAAACGGAAATATTACCCACAGCCGATCCGTCTGGCGTGATATCACCGAGCGCAAGAAGGCGGAAATCCGTCTGGCCCGGCTTAACGATTGCTTCCTCCAGTTCGGCGTCTCCCCTGACGACAACATCAATCGCCTGGTCGCCGTCTGCGGGGAACTGATGAACGCCACCTGTGCCCTGTATAACCGCCTGGGGAAAAACCTGCTCTGTTCGGTCGGGCAGTGGAAGCCGCCTGCCGGCTTCAAGTCGGAGGACAAACCGGATGGGCATATCTGTTATGATGTGATCCAACAGGGAGGGGAACGTCCCTTGCTCGTGCGGAACCTCCAGGAGAGCCACTACGCGAGGACCGATCCCAACATCCTCCCCTACAGCCTGCAAACCTATCTCGGCATGGTTGTCAAATGGAAGCAGGCTGCCATCGGTTCACTGTGCGTGGTCTATCAGACCGACATAACCCCTTCAAACGACGATCTGCAGTTCATGACAATCATCGCCTCCGCCATAGCCATCGAAGAGAACCGGCTGCGGGCGGAGGAGGCGCTGTACCGAAGTGAAGAGAATTTCCGCCGTTCCCTGGATATATCCCCGCTGGGCGTGCGCATCGTGACCATAGAAGGCGAGACCATTTATGCTAACCGGGCTATGCTGGATTTCTATGGATACGACAGCATTGAGGAACTGAGAACAACGCCTTTAAAAGAGCGCTATACTCCGGAGAGCTATGCAGAGTTTAAGATGAGAATGGAAAAAAGAAAACGAGGTGATTATTACCCGTCCGAATACGACATAAGCATCGTAAGGAAAGACGGTGAAGTCCGCCATCTCCAAGCCTTCCGCAAGGAAGTATTATGGAATGGTGAAGAACAGTTTCAGATAATTTACCAGGACATCACCGAACGCAAACAGGCAGAGGAGGGGTTAAGGGCTTCCCGGGAAGAGATGCGCGCCCTTGCCGGGCGCCTGCAGGCGGTGCGTGAAGAGGAGCGGACACAGATTGCCCGTGAAATCCACGACGAACTGGGAGGGGCCTTGACCGGCCTGAAGATCGATGTTTCCCTGCTGACAAGGTCCGCCTTGAAAATAGAGAATGAAACCGTCAGAACGTCTTTATTCGCGGGTATGGACTCGATGATTAAGTCCATCGACACAACCATCCATACCGTGCGCAGGATCGCGATGAAACTTAGACCCGGGATTCTGGATGATCTCGGTCTCGTTGCGGCTCTGGAATGGCAGCTCAAAGATTTCGAGAAGCGCACCGGCATCCGCTGCGAATTTTTTCCACCTGGGGAAGATATCAGCCTTGACGCCGACCTTTCTACGGCATTGTTTCGCATTTTTCAGGAGGCACTGACCAATGTGGCCCGCCACTCCGGGGCAACGGAGGTACATGTCCGCTTGCGCGTGGACGCAGACTCCCCCGCTCTGGAGGTGGAGGATAACGGCCAAGGCATCGAAAAAGAGAATATCCAGAGTAAAGAGTCACTCGGACTCCTGGGGATGAGGGAACGCGCCCAGATATTCGGGGGACGAGTTACCATAACGAAAACTCCCGGAAGAGGCACAATAGTGACGGTCGAGATTCCGCCGTCATCCACTACCCCGCTGCTTGCGGCTGGATAGTTTATTTCGCTTGCCGATTTGGTGTAAATTGTATATGATACCGTCATATTGCAACGAATAATGACGGCATGGTGAACCTATGATGCTGAACAGAATATTCAAAGCCCCGGAACAAAGCTTCTTTCTTTTGGGGCCGCGGGGGACCGGCAAGAGTACATGGCTCCGAGCCGCTTTTCCGAATGCCTATGTCATTGACCTGTTATCTGAGGAGACCTATCAGAGGCTTCTGGCGAATCCCGGTTACTTCGCAAGCGAATTATGCACAGCTCTACCTAAAAGCGGAGATCCAGGCAGAGGCGCTTGTCCGAAACTTACCCGGTTTTGCCCGTTTTCTGCCTCTGGCGGCCCTTTCCCACGGCCGAATCGTCAATGTGAGTAAAACATTGCGCGCGACGCAGGAGTGGCCAGGACGACGGCAGCAGGGTATCTCGACATCCTGGAAGAGACGCTTCTCTGTTTCCGGCTGCCCGCTTATGAGGCCAGATTGCGCGTGCGGGAACGGAAACTGCCCAAATGGTACTGGTGCGATCCCGGCCTCGCGCGCGTGATGAAGCGAAAGACCGCCCCGCTCGCGCCCGAGAAAAGGGGCGCCTTGTTCGAAGGGCTGCAACGCCGCATTGTCGTTTGCCCTGACGGACCGGTAATGAAAACGCAGGACGGTATTGACGCCATGCCTTTCCGTCGCTTTGCCGAAGAACTGGCCTCCGATGCTTTATGGAAGTAGCAGGAAGAGAGGAAGACAGATGATCCAAGTGATTATTGTCGATGACCATCCGGTGGTCCGGCGCGGCCTAAAGCAGATCATCGCCGCAGAACAGGACATGCAGGTCGTCGGCGAGGCGGAAAACGCCCGGGAGGCGCTCCGTGTCATCCGTCATATCCCCTGCGATGCGGTTGTGCTGGATATCACCCTGCCGGATACCAGCGGTCTCGACGTCCTGAATCAATTGAAGCACGAACGCCCGACCCTGCCCGTTCTGATCATGAGCATCCATGATGAAGAGCAGTACGCCGTGCGGGTGCTCAAAGCCGGCGCTTCAGGCTACCTGATGAAGAACAGCATCCCGGAGGAACTGATCCAGGCGATCCGGAAGATCACCGCCGGCGGGAAATACGTCAGCCCCTCTCTCGCGGAAAGGCTGGCGTCGGAGTTTGTTTCCCCGGAAAAAGCGCCCCACGAGAAGCTCTCCGACCGCGAATTTCAGATCCTGTGCCTGATCGCGTCCGGAAAGTCGCTCAAGGAAATCGGCGAGGCGTTATGCATCAGCGGCAAGACGGTGAGCAGTTACCGGGCCCGCATTCTGGAGAAAATGAGCATGAAGACCAACGCCGACCTGGTCGGCTATGCCCTGAAAAACAGATTGATCGAGTAGAATCAGCAAATCCCTACAAAAAAATCAGCATTCCCTTACAGACAAGCGGTTTCCAGATGCGATAGCATTAAATCGTCATGTGGTGAGTGGAGAACTATGCGCTGGACGCTGAGTGTAAAACTGGTATTGGGCATCGCGGTTATCATGACCGCTGCCATGGGCGCGGCCATTCACTTGCCGGATGAGCGGACAGGCGAGTTGGTCCTGGCCGCTTCCCACGGCATTCCCCCCCCGATACTGGAGGGACTGATTCCTTTGAAGCCAGGCCAGAGTGTTGTCGGATGGTTCGCCGAGACCGGGAAACCGTTCCTCGAAGTGGAGAACACGGCAACGGATCCTCGCGCTGAGACCGGATTAGAGGTATGGAAATCGCTGGTCGTCGTGCCGCTGCGATCCGCCGGCAAAATGGTTGGCGCCTTGGGTACGGGAGACGTCACGCAGCGCCGTTTCACGCCCGGGGAGGTGGCGCTGCTCCAAGCCATCGGCAACCAGTTGGGGGCGGCTATCGAAAACGCCCGGCTCCACGCGGAAATGCAGCGCCTCTCGCAAACAGATCCGCTGACGGGTCTTTTTAATCGGCGCGGGTTGGATGAGCGGATGCAGGTCGAGATACTACGGGCAAAGCGCTACCGGCATCCCCTGTCGGTGGTTATGATCGACATTGATCACTTCAAAAACTATAATGACGCGCACGGCCATCTTGAAGGCGATGTAATCCTGAAGCAAGTCGCCGAACTTTTGCGAATCCACGTGCGTGAAACCGATGTTGTCGCTCGCTTCGGCGGTGAGGAGTTTTTGATACTTCTGACGGAGACCGCGAAGGCCGAGGCCCTGGAAGTCGCAGAAAAAATCCGTGCCGCAGTTTCGGTGCGGCCCTTCCCACATGCCGGGACCCAGCCCGAAGGCAAACTGACAATCAGCCTGGGGGTAGCGACTTCTTCGGCGGATTTGTCTGAGGCGCAAGAATTGATAGACAAGGCCGACCATGCCCTCTATGGCGCCAAAAACGCCGGGCGCAATCGAGTGCGGGAAGCGTGACGTTGGATGTTGATCTAAAAAAAGGGGGAGGCAGAAAAGCGATGCTTTCTATTAAAAACAG
Source organism: Syntrophales bacterium (assembly GCA_023229765.1). Classification (NCBI taxonomy): domain Bacteria; kingdom Pseudomonadati; phylum Thermodesulfobacteriota; class Syntrophia; order Syntrophales; species Syntrophales bacterium. Next base: position 51,982 of record JALNYO010000014.1, read on the forward strand.
ACAATATATATTCCGTATCAGCATCTGGGTGATCATCCTTGGCGGCCTGATGCTTACGGCCATAGGTTTCGCGGTGGTTCGTACCTGGGAACTTCAAAAGCTGAAGGCGGACTTTGAACGTGCTGCAGAAGAGCGCCATGCCGCTTTGAAGAGAGAAATTGATTTTGACTTAGACGTACTTTCAAGCATCAAGGCTTTTTACCTCCATGCAAAAGTGGTTACCAGATCAGAATTCCGCGACTTTACAGCCTCTCTTTTCTTGCAACACCCCGGCATTCAAGCGCTCGAATGGATTCCGCGGGTACCATATTCTCAGCGCGAAGAATACGAAAAAGCAGCCAGAAGAGATGGTTTTAAAGATTTCCAGATTACGGAACAGTCTGTTTCGGGTAAGATGATACGGGCCGGCCGGAGGGATGAATATTTCCCCGTTTATTTTATGGAGCCTTATAAGGGGAATGAACTTGCATTAGGGTATGACCTGACTTCCAACCCTAAGCGCAAGGAAGCGTTGGATCGATCTCGCAACACGGGCGAGATAGCAGCAACCTCCCGGATAAGACTGGTGCAGGCGAATGAAAGCAAATTCGGTTTTTTGGTTTTCTCACCGGTATATAAAAAGAATATGCCTGCCGATCCGAGGCAAACTCGTCACGACAATTTACGCGGTTTTACACTGGGCGTTTTTCGGATTCATGATATTATACAAAGATCCTTAACGTACCTGAACCCGGAAGGCATCGATGTTTATCTCTATGATAACTCCGCACATGGGAAAGAGCGTTTTCTTCATTTTCACCCGGCGCGCGCAGGGCAAACAACAGACTCATTGCGCAATGAGAGACCAGTGCCGGATGGCAGCCTCAAAATCGTCAGAACGCTCAAAGTGGCAGATCGCGAATGGCAGATTCTATTCGTGGCAACGCCCGATTACGTTGCACGCGGAAAGACGTGGCAGCCCTGGGGGGTATTATTGGCCGGACTGCTTTTAACCGGTTTACTGGCCGGCTTTTTGATTGTGGTGGCCAGGCGCGCTGAAGAACTAACCAACAACAATGAACTGCTCTTGCAGGAAATCGCCGGTCGCAGAAAAACAGAGGAAGAGTTGAGGTTGAGCGAAGAGCGGTTCAGGCGCATCTTTGATGAAGGACCTTTCGGGATGATGTTGGCAAATCCGGACTATACAATTGTTATGGCGAATAAAGCGTTCTGCGGGTTGCTGGGGTATACCGAACAGGAACTTGCCGGTCAAAGCATTGCGGATATCACCTGCGAAGAGGACAGGGAGAAGGGCAGAGAATTTTCAGGACAATTATTCGCAGGCAGCATCTCCGTGCTTCACTTGGAAAAGCGGTATGTCAGAAAAGATGGCGGAATCGTGTGGGCTAATATTACCGCCTCGGCCATCCATGGGAAAGAAGGTAACGTGCTTTACAGTCTATCTCTCATTGAGGACCTCACGGACAGCAAGAAGGCGGAAGAAAAGATTCACCTGCTGCATTATTATGACAGCCTGACCGGGTTGCCGAACCGCACCTTTCATAAAGAGCTGATAAAAAGATCAATTGAACATGCCCAGCGCCATAAAGAGATATTTGCCATTATTTACATCGGATTGGATAATTTTCAGCGGATTAACGATACGCTCGGACATAACATCGCAGATCTTCTGCTGAAGGCCGTTGCCGACAGACTTGCCAACTCTTTGCGAAAAAGCGACGACGTTGCCAGATCAGATGAAGGTGAAGCAGTGAGTGCTGTATCTCGATGCGGTGGAGACGAGTTTATCGTATTGGTGCATGATCTCAACCAGACTCAGGGCGCCGCAATAGCCGCCCGTCATTTACTTGAGGAAATATCCGCACCCTATGATCTGAACGGTCGCGAGGTATTTATGACTGCCAGCATCGGTATTGCCTTGTATCCTGATGACGGAACGGATGTTGACGACCTCCTAAAAAACGCCGAAAAGGCCATGAGACACACAAAGAGCGAAGGGAAAAACAACTATCAATTTTATTCGGGATCAATGAATTCCTTTGTTCTGGAGCTCCTGACGCTGGAAAGCGACCTGCACAAGGCCCTGGAGCGGGGCGAACTGGTGCTCTACTACCAGCCGAAGGTGGATGCGGCAACGCGAATGGTTAAAGGAATGGAGGCGCTGATCCGCTGGAAGCATCCCGATCGGGGATTGATTCCGCCCCTGCAGTTTATTCCCCTGGCCGAAGCAAGCGGCCTCATCATCCCCATCGGAGAGTTTGTAATACGCACCGTCTGCGGGCAAATCAAAACATGGCAGGAAGCCGGTTACAAACAGGTGAACATTGCCTTGAACATATCGGGTCGCCAGTTTGATCAACCGAACCTGATAGAAATCGTCAAGGAGGCTTTGCAGGACACCCTGATTTCTCCGCAGTGCCTGGAGTTGGAAATAACGGAGAGCGTCATTATGCGGAACCCGGAGAAGGCTATTCAGATATTGACTGAACTAAACGCGCTGGGCATAGGGATTTCGATTGATGATTTCGGCACGGGATATTCATCGTTGAGCTATTTGAAACGGCTGCCGCTGGATTATTTGAAGATAGATCAGTCCTTTGTAAAGGGTCTGGCGTCCGACTCCAGAGATCAGGCAATCGTCAGGGCGATTATTGCTATGGCTCACAGCCTGAATCTGAAGACCATTGCCGAAGGTGTGGAGACAAAGGAGCAGTTGTCCTTTCTGCAGGAACATGGATGCGACGAAATCCAGGGCTACTTGTTCAGCCGGCCTTTGCCGGCCGAGGAAATCCCGGGGATCTTAAGGAAGCCCCGGCTCTAACATTTAGGAAAGGCCATGATGAAAGAAGAACGGGAAAGACAGGGTGTGTTCTGAGTCATAGCGGAAAGAACAGTTATGAGGAGGAGTAATGGTTACTTTCCTTCCCTTGATGGTGGGATTTGGTTGTAAAATATTTCATAATAAAATACAATGAATGCAAAGAAAATAGATTGGAGGATACGTTATGCCGAAAGCCGTTAAAATATCCGATGAACTGGCAAGCAACGCGGCGATATTTGCCGGCGTCGAAGGCCGGTCGCTTGCCGGCCAGGTGGAGTACTGGGCAAAGTTGGGAAGGGTGGCGGATGAAAACGCCGATCTTCCGGTCTCCCTGATCAAGGAGATCCTCATCGCCCGAGCCCAGGCGCAAAGCGGATTGAAGACGCCCTATGTCTTTGGTGAAGGCGAATGAGCCGGCAGGTCTCCCAGTCCCCCCTTTTTGAGAGGAAGAAGAAGCATCTGACAAGGGATGAGATATCCGTTCTGGATGAAGAGATTCGGCGCATCTGCGAAACGCCCGAGATCGGCGAGGTGAAAAAGGGGGATCTGACAGGCGTTTCCGTTCACAAATTCAAGGTCCGGGACAGATTGTTTCTTCTGGCCTATGAATTCGATGAAAAGGAAATTCTTCTGCTTGCCTTGGGCGCGTATGAGAATTTCTATCGCGATCTGAAGCGCTATTTGGCTTAAGGGAGGTTTTGATCGCAAGCTGGGGCTCTACTGGCAACAGGCAACTGCGTTGAAAGAGCAGGAGGATCGCCGCGAAAATGAACTCGTTTACGGAATACATCAGGGAGATCAGGAAGAGCCTTGAAAAGGCTGAATAACAGTTCAATCCATGAGGGATTATGATTATGAAAATGCGCAATCGATCTTCTTATCCTGATTCTCCTCATCCCGGTCACGGGCGTCCAAGCGACTGGATTGCCAAGCCTTATTCCATAATTTTCACCGGTGTCGTCTTCTTCACTTTAATCTTTGGGATCGCCGTTTTTCAGGGCTGGCGGCAATTTGAAACCACAAGGCGCAATGCCCTGACTGCTGATAAGACAACCGCAAATCTCCTCGCAGACCTCATCCTGGAGCACAACAAAGCAAACATAGGAATCCTCCAGTCCTATGCTCATCGGCCTCTATTCATCGCTGCCGTGAAGAATAAGGACCTTGCAAGGGTTTACAGGCACCTGTCCGCCCTCAAAAAGAATGCCGAGATCGACCTGACCTTCGTCACGGACAAACGCGGCCTTCTCTGGGCGAATTTCCCTTTGTTTCCGGAAGCTATCGGGAAGAACCTCTCGAACCGTGACTGGTATAAAGGAATCAGTTCCCATTGGAAACCTTACATTTCCACCGTCTCTAAACTGATTGTCGGGGATAAACCACTGGCGGTATCCGTCTGCGTCCCCATATTCGATGAAAAAGAAAGGGGCATCGGGATACTCGGAAGCTCCCAACGACTTGGTTTTCTTGTTGACACCATCGAGCGGGTGCCTTTCAGCCCCTATACGACCGTGAACGTGATCGACCGGACGGGGAAGCTCCTTTACAGCAACAAATTTCCTTATCAGGAAAGCATTGCGGATTATCGATTTTTCCCGATCCTTGAAACGGCGGTAAAGGAAAAAAAACAGCAGATCGAAATGAACGATCCGCAGAAAGATCATCAGAAAAGTTATCTCACCGTTGTTCCCATGGGGGACATCGGGTGGTCGGTCATCATTGAGAGATCCCTGAGAGACATTTATCGTTCGGAATTCGGACGTTTTATCGAGATAGGGGCTATTTCCTTCCTTTTGTTCCTCCTGATCATTTTCTTTCTGATTTATCTGAGAAAAGTTTCCCTGTTCAGAAAAACTGAGGGACTCCTGCAAGCCGAGACAAAGCTTCGGCAGAGTGAGGAAAATTTCCATCATTCTCTGGATGACTCACCGATGGGGGTGCGCATCGTAACAGAAGAAGGTAAGACCATTTATGCCAACCGTGCTATTCTGGATATCTATGGCTACGACAGCAGGGAGGATTTGGAAACAACTCCCGTGGAAAAGCGCTATACCCCGGAAAGCCATGCCGACTTCCTGATCAGAAGAGAGAAGAGACAGCAAGGGGTTGATGTCCCGTCGGAATATACCATAAACATCATCCGGAAAGATGGCGAAGTCCGTCACCTCCTGGTATTACGCAGGGAAGTATTATGGGATGGTGAAAGACAGTTTCAAGTCTTGTACAACGACATCACCGATCGCAAGCGGGCCGAGATGGTGCTGCGGGAGAGCGAGGAGCGTTTGCGAACGATTATTGAGGCGAGTCTGGATGCCATCATCGCTGTGAACGTCGAGGGCCGGCTCATTCTTTTCAACGGCGCAGCCCAGGAGTTATTCCAGTATTCCGAGGAAGAAGCCTTGAATCAACCGGCCGACATCCTGCTGCGGGAGGAAATAGGTAAAATCCATCAAGAAAGGTTGGAAAAGTTCTTGAAAAGGGGTGTCGGACAATGCGGTCACATCGGAAGACGAATGGAAAAGCTTTTTCGCCGTAAGGACGGCTCCCTGTTTGAGGCCGAAGTCTCCATGTCGGGGGGCCGCTTTAATGGGCTGCGCCTGGTGGTCCTTGCGATTCACGACATTACCTCCCGCAAGAAGACAGAGGAGACGCTGAGGGAGAGCGAGATACGTTATCGTGAGCTTTTCGACAATATCAGCAGCGGTGTTGCCATCTACGAAGTAATGAACAACGGCAACGATTTTATCTTCAAGGATTTCAATCGAGCCGGTGAGCGGCTGGATGGCGACCGGAAAGAGGATATCATCGGAAAGAGCATCTATCAAGTCCGGCAGGGGATCAGGGAGTATGGACTATTAGAAGTGTTCAAGCGGGTTTGGGCGACCGGAATTCCCGAGCATTACGCAGCCAAGTTTTACCAGGATGAACAATTGCAGGGTTGGTACGAAAACTTTGTCTATCGACTTCCCTCCGGCGAGATCGTTGCTGTATATGATGACATCACCGAACGCAAGCGGGCGGAGGAGGAATTGAGGACTTCTCGTGCGCAGTTACGGGCACTTGCCGCGCGACTGCAACAGATACGTGAAGAAGAGAGACTCATGGTTGCGCGAGAAATTCATGACGAAATGGGGGGGGGACTTACCGGGCTGAAGATGGATCTCTCATGGCTGTTTGGCAAAATGGGCGGCGCAGACACGTCTGAAGAGCGCGTTGCCTTGATGGACAGGATTCAGACAGCGAATGCGTTGATAGATCAAATGATCCATATAGTACGCCGTATATCCACGGATTTGCGGCCATTCGTTTTAGACGATTTAGGGCTGATAGCAGCTCTGGAGTGGCAGTTGTCGGAATTTACGAGTCGCACTGAAATTTCGCATGAGTTCGCCACAACCTTCAAAGATGTTAACATGGAAGAGGACACAGCCATTGCCGTGTTTCGCATCTTTCAGGAAGCGCTCACGAACGTGGTGCGACACGCCCGGGCAACAAAGGTTGCCGTCGTTTTACGAGAGGGTGAGCGAAGTCTTTTCGGGGAAGAAAGTTTTGTTCTTGAGATCAGGGACAACGGCCGGGGAATCACAGAGGAGGAAATTCTGCATCCCAAATCTCTCGGTCTGCTTGGCATGAAAGAACGTGTTCTAACTTTTAGAGGAAAACTCTCAATTTCTGGTGAGCCCGGTGGAGGGACAGCCCTGGTCCTGCAAATACCCCGAAAGCAGGGAGACGCATCATGATCAAGGTGATTGTCGTCGATAACAACCGACTGAAGAGCAGATTGATCGAGTAGAATCAGCAAATCCCTACAAAAAAATCAGCATTCCCTTACAGACAAGCGGTTTCCAGATGCGATAGCATTAAATCGTGGGAGGTGTGCATCATGGAATCCCGCCGATCACAGATCGTTTTAAAACGGTCATCACCTGTTTTAAGGAAAGAGGTTGGCATGAAGGTATTTCTTGTTGATGATTCAGCTATTGTGCTCGAAAAACTGGCGGCCATGCTCTCCGGCATCGACGGCGTCGAAATCGCCGGGCAGGCCCTGAATGCGCGCGATGCGATCCAATCCATTGTGAAACTGAACCCCGATGTGGTGATCCTGGACATCCGCCTGAATGACGGCGGCAACGGAATGGATGTTTTAAAACGGATCAAAAAGGAAATTCCGTCGCCCATCGTCATCATGCTTACGAACTATCCCTATCCGCAGTATCGGGAAAAGTGTCAGGCCCTGGGCGCCGATTACTTCTTCGACAAGGTGACGGAAATCGAGAAGATTTACGACACCTTCAAACAATTGCTGAGGGATAAACCTTAAAGGGGACCTTATAGGACATGCAAGAGGTATCTGTCATGAAAGGCGATGTCGATCTGGTCATTTTTATCCTTGATGAGAGCCGTTTTGCCTTGAAGCTCTCTGCTGTGGAGAGGGTGGTGCGTATCGTCGAGATCACGTTGCTCCCCAAGGCGCCGGATATCGTACTTGGGATCATCGATGTTCAAGGCGGGATCATTCCGGTTATCGACGTGCGAAAGCGTTTCCGTTTTCCAAAGCGCGAGACGCAATTGAACGATCAGCTCGTCATTGCCCGAACGGTAAAAAGAACCGTCGCCCTGCTGGCGGATGATGTGACCGGCGTCATGGCCTGTCCGGTAGAGCGGATCGTGGAGGGTGAAAAGGTGGTCTCCGGGATGGCGTTTGTGCAGGGCATTGTAAAGATCGATGATGGTATGATTCTCATACACGACCTCGATACTTTTCTCTCCCTGGATGAGGAGCAGCGGCTGGATGACGCGCTCCGGGAATCCGCCGGTTTGGGGAAAAAGGGATGAAAGCCATGCCTGCCGAGATCTCCCGCGAAACGCTGGCCCGGCTCAGTGAACATCTGAAGAGACAGATGGGTCTCTATTTTCCGGAAAACCGCTGGGACGAACTCCGGGAAAAAATGGCCCAGGCCATGAAGGATTTTGATTGCCAGGATCTGAGCGGTTTTATCGAGAGGCTCATGTCGACCCCGCTGAGCAGGCAAGAAATCGAGATGCTGGCGAGTCATCTCACGATCAGTGAAACCTACTTCTGGCGCGAGCCGCGGGTCTTTGAGGCCCTTGAGAAACAGATTCTGCCGGAACTGATTCGTGTGCGGGAAAAGGGCGAGAGGCGTCTGAGAATCTGGAGCGCGGGCTGTGCGAGCGGTGAGGAGCCGTACTCCATTGCGATTGCGCTGCGTAGAGCGCTCCCTGTCCCGGAAGATTGGCGGATCACCATCCTGGCGACGGACATCAACCCCGGAATTCTGCGCCGGGCGACGGCCGGCGTGTACGGCCAATGGTCGTTCCGCGGCTTGCCCAAGCGGCTCAAGGAAGAATGCTTTCACCGCAAAGAGGATGGCCGGTTTGAGATTCTCCCGGAGATCCGGAAGATGGTTACGTTCACCTACCTGAATCTGGTGGAAGACCTCTATCCCTTGCCGCTGAACAACACCAACGCGATGGATCTCATCTTCTGCCGGAATGTGCTGATGTATTTTACACCGGAGCGCGCCGTCCAGGTCGGACAGAGACTTTACAACTCTCTTGTGGACGACGGTTGGCTGATGGTCGGCGCCAGCGAACTTTCCCAGTTCACCTTTCCTCAATTCGCGTCGGTACATTTCCCTGGGGCGATTGTCTATCGGAAGGAAACCGGGAAATCTCGACCGTCTGAGGTTTTTCGCCCTGACGGGATTTCCTCTCCAAAAGAGAAGGTTCAACCGGCAGGAGAATCCGCGACCGGGATTGGAAAGGCGGCGGGGCTGCCCCTATTGCGCGAAAAAACACGGATACAGGTGGTCGAGAGCGCATCACCCAAGCAGGCCGCATACGCGGAGGTCTTGGATCGATCCGTGCAGGGCCGTGACATGGCTGCGCCGGTCAAGCAGCAGGGCGAGGAGGCAACGTTTGATATTACGTTCAGGATCCGGGCGCTTGCCGACCAGGGAAAACTGGCAGAGGCATTGTCGGCATGTGACGAAGCCATCGCTGCCGACAAGCTCGATCCCGAGATGCATTATCTGCGCGCCGCCATTCTTCAAGAGCTAAATGAGCACGGAGAAGCAATTGCTGCGCTCAAGCGCGCGCTCTATCTCGATCCGAAGTTTGTGCCGGCGCATTTCGCCATCGGCAATCTGATGCTGCGCCAGGGTAATGCGCGAGCGGCGAAGAAGAGTTTTGAGAACGTGCTTGCGCTCCTGAGTGCGTGTCGGGCGGAGGATATCCTGCCCGAATTGGAGGGGCTGACGGCGGGCAGGTGCAGGGAAATCATCCACGCCACCATCCGGATAGGGGCATCGGCATGAAGAAGGATATAGTTACAACTCCCCAGGAGGAAGGTACGAACATAAACTGGAGCGAAATCCTGCAGCAGGTGGAGAAGGCGCGGGAGTCGCTGGAGCGGGGGGCGGCGCCGACCCCGAAGGAAAAGGGCGCCATACTCAAAGCGCGGGCGCGAGTCCTGGCGCGGGGAACGGAGGAAGCCGGTGCTGCCCGGGAATTCCTCGACATCATCGAATTCAGCTTGGCGGCCGAAACGTACGGTATCGAGTCCGCGTTTGTCCGCGAAGTCTATCCGCTGAAAGATTTCATGCCGCTGCCCGGCACGCCGCCCTTTGTACTCGGCATCGTCAACGTGCGCGGACAGATTCTTTCGGTGATTGATCTCAAGAAATTCTTTAATCTCCCGGAAAAGGGTCTGGGACAGCTCAACAAGGTGATCATCATCCGTAACGATCGGATGGAATTCGGGATCCTGGCGGACGACGTTCTCAATGCGCGCCCCATCCCGCTGGAAACGGTTCAGACGGTCCCCCCGACCGTCACCGGGATCGGCGCAGGGTATCTGAAGGGAGTGGTTGGCGGGCGGATGATCATCCTCGATGTGAAAAAAATTCTGGGCGACGAGAAGATCGTCGTGCACCAGGAGGCGGATTAAAATATCTCATCTTTTCGAAGGAGGAATCTACCATGAAATGGTTCATTAATCTATCAACCCGCGCGAAACTCATTCTTGGTTTTGGCGCGATGTGGCTCCTGCTGGCGATCGTGATCCTCACGGCCTACCTGAGCATCACGGGAATCTCACAATCTGAGAAAGAGCTGCACGAAGTCAATTATTCCAAGGCGCTCGACCTCCGTCAACTAAGGGCCCACATAAACTTACAGCATGGACAGATATTGGAGATGATGGTGACCACCGACCAGTCAAGGTGGAAAACAAATGAACAGCTAATCCATGAGCGCGCCCAGCAAATCGACGAGATTGTCGAAAGACTGCTAAAAACCGATCCGGATCCCGAGTGCCAGAAACGGCTCAAGGAAATTAAGAATACTTTGGCGGCGTATCGTCAAACGCGGGAGGAACAGATCGCCTTCATCCGCCAGGGAAAGATGGGAAAGGCGATAGAATTGGGATTTGGCGTTCAGGGCGAAAACATCGCCAAGATCCGATCTCTCGCCCAGGAACTGGGAGACAAGGAGGACAAGGAGGTAGACGAACGAATGGCGGCTGACATGCAGACAGCGAAGCAGTCAGTCATTCTCTTTGCGTTTGTTGGATTGGTTGCTTTTCTCCTGGGCAGCGGGATGATCGTGTTCCTAAGTCACACCATCGCCAGGCCGCTAATCGGCATCTCAAAAGTTGCACAGCAAATCGCAGCCGGCGATTTATCTGTCAGCGTTCCTGCAGACCAGCGAACAGACGAGATAGGTGCGTTGGCCCAAGCCTTTCGGCAGATGGTGGAGAATCTGCGCCGCTCAACCGCAGATATTTCCGAAGCCGTCAACCTGCTCGGTTCATCGGCGAGCGAGATTCTGGCAGCCACCACTCAGGTTGCTTCCGGCACCGCCGAAACGGCTACCGCCATCAGCGAGACCACGACTACGGTGGAAGAGGTCCGACAAGCCGCGCAACTCTCCTCGCAAAAGGCAAAAAATGTCTCCGACAATGCGCAGCGCGTCGCCGAGGTAACTCAAACCGGCCAGAAAGCCGTCGAAGAAACAGCCGCCGTCATGCGCCATATCCGCGACCAGATGGAGTCCATCGCCCAGACCATTGTCCGCTTGAGCGAGCAAGGCCAATCCATCGGCGGCATCATCGCCTCCGTAACCGACATTGCCGACCAGTCCAACCTGCTCGCGGTCAACGCCGCCATTGAAGCCGCCAAGGCCGGAGAACAGGGTAAGGGATTTGCGGTGGTGGCGCAGGAGATCAAGAGCCTGGCGGAGCAGTCCAAGCAGGCCACTGCTCAGGTGCGCAGCATCCTGAGCGAGGTGCAGAAGGCAACCAGCGCCGCGGTGATGGCGACGGAGCAGGGGAGCAAGGCCGTGGATGCGGGGGTAAAGCAGTCGGCGCAGTCAGGAGAAGCGATCCGGGCGTTGGCGGAGAGCACCGGGGAGGCGGTGCAGGCGGCAACCCAGATCGTGGCGTCCAGTCAGCAGCAGGTGGTGGGGATGGATCAGATCGGGACAGCCATGGAAAACATCAATCAAGCCGGGGCGGAGACTGCGGCCAGCATGAGGCAAGCGGAAGTGTCGGCGCAGAACCTGCATGAGTTGGGACAGAAACTGAAGCGGCTGGTGGAACAGTATAAAATCTGAAGCGGGTGAGTGGGATGGACACAAAAGACGGCGAATTTCTCAAGCGACTCCGGGCAACGTTTCGGGTTGAGGCCGAGGAACATATCCGCGCGATCTCTTCCGGTCTTATCGAACTGGAGAAAACGCCGACGACAAAGAGAGGTATGGAAGTTATCGAAACCGTGTTCCGTGAGGCGCACAGTCTCAAGGGCGCGGCCCGTTCCGTGAACCTGAGGGAGATTGAATCCATCTGCCAACCGCTGGAGGGCGCATTTGTCGCGCTGAAACGCCGGGAGATTGTCTTGTCGCCGGCGCTGTGTGATCTGTTTCACCAGGCGGTTGATAACGTCGCGCAGCTCGTCTCAGCCGCAGATGGGGAACGAACGTTGTCAGACCGGGCGCGAGCCAGGGAACTGATCCAGCAATTAATGAAGGTTTCACAGGGCGCCTCTCCGCCTGAAAAGTCGGAGGAATCCGGGTCTGTTGCGGAAGCTCAACCAAGCGAGGTTGTGCCGGATCCTCCTCCCCGCAAGGAGGAAACAACCCCGCAAATCCCATCGGCAAAGGAAACGCCGGTTTCGATCGAAACCGTGAGAATACCCACGTCCAAGTTGGACTCGCTCCTCCTCCAGGCGGAGGAACTGATTCTTGCCAATATGGCTGCCGGTCAGCGGAGCATCGAATGGCAGGAGATCAGCCAGGAGCTTGTCTCGTGGAAGACGGAATCAACGAAGTGGAAAGATCGGCAGCCCACGATGGCCGCGCCGGCATTCAGCGAATTTCTGGGGTTTCATGAGGCGCGCCTGAACGCCCTTCAAAGTCGGGTTGCTGACGTAGCGGAGACGGCGAAACAGGATCATCGCGCAATCACGCGGTTGGTGGACGTACACCTGGAGGCTATGAAGCAAACCCTGATGCTTCCGATCACGTCCTTCGTGGAGGTTTTCCCCAAGCTGGTCCGCGATCTGGCGCACGACCAGGGCAAGGAAGTGGACTTGGTCATTCGCGGCGCGGAGATCGAGATTGACAAGCGGATCCTCGAAGAACTGAAAGACCCGCTGATCCACCTCCTGCGGAATTGCGTGGACCACGGCATCCAAAAGCCCGAGGAACGCGCGCGCCGGAACAAACCTCCGCGCGGAACGATCAGGCTCTCCTTCGGCGCAAGAAACGGTCGCCAGGTCGAGATTCTGGTCTCCGACGACGGCACGGGCATTGACGCGGATCAGGTTCGGGCGGCGGCGATCAAGGCCGGCATTGTTTCGCCGGAGGTGGCCGGCAAACTCGATTCGCAGACGATATTGTCGTTCATATACCAATCGGGAATTACCACCAGCCCCATCATTACAGACATATCGGGGCGCGGTCTGGGCCTGGCGATTGTGCGCGAAAAGACGGAGAAACTCGGCGGGGCCGTGTCCGTGGACAGCCTCATCAATGTCGGGACGACGGTCCGCCTCATCCTGCCGCTGACGCTTGCCACGTTCAGGGGGGTATTGGTGCGGGCGGGTGAGCAGGTGTTCGTTCTGCCGACAATCAATGTTGAGCGCGTGCTGCGGGTGGGTCCGGGGGAGATCAAAACCGTAGAAAACCGGGAGACGCTTCAGGTGGACGGACATATCCTCTCGGCGGTCAGGCTGGGAGACGCCTTGGATGTGCCTGTACGAAACAACGGGTCTTCATCGGCCGTAATTTCTGCTGCGACCGCAAGCCATATCCCCGTTGTGATCCTCACTTCCGCGGATAAGCGCATTGCCTTTCTGGTAGATGAGGTTCTCGACGAGCATCAGGTCCTGGTGAAGGGTTTGGGCAAGCAACTGAGGCGTGTGCGCAACATAGCCGGCGCCACCGTCCTGGGAACCGGCCAGGTTGTGCCCGTACTCAACGTCCCTGACCTGATGAAATCGGCTGTCCGAACGGCGGGAACGGTCAGAGCGGCGGCGATCGAAAATGGGCCGGCGAGAACGGGAAGCATTCTTGTGGCGGAAGATTCGATCACCTCGCGGACGCTGATCAAGAACATCCTGGAAACGGCCGGCTACCAGGTGGCAACGGCAGTGGACGGCGTTGATGCCTTCACGCAAGTCCGCAGCGGCGAATTCGACATAGTGGTGTCGGATGTGGATATGCCGCGGATGAGCGGTTTTGAGCTCACGGCCAAGATTCGCGCCGACAAGCAACTCAGCGAGTTGCCGGTGGTGCTGGTGACCGCCCTCGAATCGCGCGAGGACCGGGAGCGCGGCATCGAAGTCGGCGCGAATGCCTACATCGTCAAGAGCAGTTTCGATCAAAGCAATCTGCTGGAAGTGATCCGCAGATTTCTTTAACCCTTTCACCATGGAGACAGGCATGATCAAGGTTCTCATTGTTGAAGATTCGAAAGTCATCCAGGAATTTCTGGCGCATATTCTCACTTCCGATCCGTCCATGCAGGTGGTGGGCGTCGCCGACAACGGCGAAGAAGCCCTTGAAGCGGTAAAACAAAAGCGGCCCGATGTCATTACGATGGACATCCACATGCCCAAGGTCGGTGGTTTTGAGGCGACCCGAACGATCATGGAAGTAGCGCCGACGCCGATCGTCATCGTGACCGGAAGCCTCAGAGCCAAAGAACTCGCCTCCACATTCCGCGCCGTGGAAGCCGGCGCTTTGGCAGTGGTTCTCCGCCCGCCGGGGATCGGCCACCCGGAGCATGAAACAGCCGCCGGAGAACTGATCCGGACGGTAAAACTGATGTCCGAGATCAAGGTTGTGAAACGCCACCCTGCGGTAAAAAGAAGAGTGCCGCCACCGACGGAGAGAATGGAAGTCCGGAAAACAGACGTTCAAATTCAAGCAATTGCGATCGGCGCTTCCACCGGGGGACCGCCGGTGCTGCAACAGATTCTTTCCGGTTTACCCCGGAACCTGCCTGTCCCCGTGCTCATGGTTCAGCACATTGCGGCAGGGTTTGCCAATGGTTTCGTAGAATGGCTTTCCGGCACCACCCACTTTCCGGTGCACATCGCTTTACATGGCGAGTATCCTCTGCCGGGACACGGGTATATCGCCCCGGATGGTTTTCACTTAGGGATCGGAAACGGCCCGCGCATTGTTCTCAGCGATCACGCGCCGGAGAATGGTTTGCGACCTTCGGTTGCGTATCTCTTTCGCTCCGTCGCGCAAACCCTGGGTCCGCGAGCGGTGGGTGTACTGCTGACCGGTATGGGCCGTGATGGGGCGGCGGAATTGAAGGAAATGAAAGACAGGGGCGCCGTCACCATTGTTCAGGATGAGGAGAGTTCCATCATCTTCGGCATGCCTGGGGAAGCGGTTGCCCTGAATGCGCATACCTATATACTTTCCCCGGATAAAATCATCACGCTGTTGGGAACGCTTGCGGAGACCCAGTCAAATTCCAAAACGAAGCTTGAGTGAGGATAGCCATGATTGTGGGCAAAAAAGAGAACACCATAAATATCCTGATCGTCGAGGACAGTCCGACACAGGCGGAAAAGCTGAAACATATCCTGGAGGAACAGGGGCATCAGGTCATTCACGCCATGAACGGCAGAGATGCGCTTGCGATCCTGAACGATCAAATGCCGAATCTGGTCATTAGCGACATCATCATGCCCGAGATGGACGGTTTTGAACTTTGCCGTAATATCAAGGCAGACGAAAGACTCTGGAGCACCCCGGTCATCCTGCTTACCTCCCTTTCGGATCCGCAGGATGTCATCAAGGCAGTGCAATGCGGCGCAGATCAATTCGTCACCAAGCCTTACGACGAAAAGCACCTCCTCACCACCGTTGAGCACCTTCTTCTTGACAAGAATAAGCACGGTCGAGAGGAAAACCAAAAAGGCATTCATATTTTCTATATGGATGAAAAATTTTTAATCACATCGCACCGGCGGCAGATCCTCAACCTCCTTCTTTCAATATACGAAGCGGCGATCTCAAAGAACCGCGATTTGATCAGAACACAGGATGAACTGAAGAGTCTCAACGATGATCTCGAGGAAATCGTCAACAAGAGGACTGCCACCCTGCACAGCGAAATTGCCGAGCGCAAGTCGGCCGAGGCGGCACTTCAGGCTAAGAACGAGGAGCTCAATACCGTCCTGCAGCAGTTATGGCAGGCGGCGAAGCTGGCGACGGTGGGAGAGCTGGCCTCCAGCATTGCCCACGAGTTGAACAATCCCCTGGCTACCATCAGTCTCCGGATCGAATCCCTGACGGCTAAGACACCCGAAGACGATCCGCGCCGGCGGGAGCTGGAAATCGTTGGGCAGGAAGTTGAACGGATGGGGAATCTCGTAACCAACCTTCTCCAGTTCAGCCGCCGGAGTCAGCAGCAGATTTCTACGATGGATGTCCGTGAAGAAATAGAAAAGACCTTCGAGCTCATTGAGTACCACTTCCGCAAGAACAATATAAAAGTTATCCGGGAGTTTGCACCCGACGTGCCCTTCATTCACGCAGACCGCCAGCAATTGCGACAGTTGTTTCTGAACCTCTTTACCAATGCCGGCGACGCCATGCCTCAGGGGGGAACGCTTACGGTCCGTGTATATGTTCAGGGGTCGGGGATCAGGGGTCAGGAGTCAGGGGTAGAGCCGGCCCCCGAGCCCCGGCCCCCGAGCCCCGCTGTAGTGATCGAGATTGCCGACACGGGTGTGGGGATACCGCCGGAGATTTTACCCAAGGTAATGGAAGCATTTTTTACCACGAAACCGGAAGGAAAAGGCACGGGGCTGGGATTGGCCATTTGCCGGCGCGTCGCGCAGGAACACCAAGGCACGTTTGATATCGTGAGCGAGGGGATCCCCGGGAAGGGAACAAGGGTATGCATTGCCCTACCTTTCTCCAATGGAAGCAATGCAAAGGGTGTCAAGGGTGAATGATAATTGACGAGGCCGTCATACATGAACGGGAGAGACAGATCATGAAAAAAAACGCGCAAATAGACTCCAATTACACCATAGGCCGCATCATTGTCGTGGACGATGAAGCCGAACTGATGAGCGCCCTTTGCGAGATGCTGACCGATCAGGGATATGAAACGGCGGGATTTCTGACGGGCGCCGAAGCCCTGGCTGTTCTAAAAGAGCAGGAATTCGATCTGCTGTTGACCGATCTGATGATGCCCGTAATGGACGGGATTGAGCTTATCCGGGCCGGTCTCGATATCGACCCCAATCTCATCGGCATTATCATGACGGGACACGGCACGGTGCAGACCGCCGTGGAGGCTATGAAGACCGGCGCCTTCGATTATATCCTGAAACCGTTCAAACTCAACACCCTTCTGCCGCTGCTCTCCCGCGCCATGCAGGTGCGCAATCTGCGGCTGGAAAACATGCAACTTAAGGAGACCGTAGCCATTCACGAACTGGGAAAGGCCATCTCCTTCTCCTCCGATCTGAATTCGATCCTCAATAAGATCGCCGACACCGCGCTTCAGCAGTGCAGTGCCGATGAGGTATCCATCATGCTGCCGACGAAGGGCGGCGAAGAGCTTTACGTGGCGGTTGTCCGCGGTGGGCGTACGGAAAATCTGGGGGAGCATGCGCCGATCGAACACGGCATAGCCGGCTGGGTAGCCCGCAACCGCGAGTCTGTCGTATTTAAGGGAGAAGTCAGTGATCCGCGTATGGCGCCGATCAGGCCGCGCAACGACATTCACACGGCCGTTTCCATGCCGATGCTGTCACAAAGCAAACTGGTGGGCGTGCTGAATGTCAATATCACAAAGAGCCATCGCAAATTCACGTTAGGACAGTTAAAGGCGCTGAGCATTCTGGTGAGCATCGTTTCTCCCATACTGGAAAACACGGCGCTGTATATCCAGATCCGCAAGGCCGAAGAGGAGTACCGTTCCATCTTCGAAAAAGCTCGCGAGGGGATTTTCCGGAGTTTACCCGGGGAGCGCTTCATTGCCGCCAATCCCGCTCTCGCCCAGATGTTCGGCTACGACTCGCCGGAAGATATTTTGACGAGTGTAACGGACATTGCCCGTCAGATTTACGTGAACCCCGAGGATGCCGCGGAATTTGCCCGGATCATGGCAACACAAGGAGAGGCAATAAATTTTGAGTGCCAGGCTCATCGTAAAAACGGCAGTCGGATCTGGATATCGGTCAGTGCACACGCCGTCCGCGACGAGAAAGAAGTTCCGTTTTACCATGAGGGTATCCTTGAAGACGTCACCGAACGCAAAAATTCGGAGTTGCGTCTGAAACTGGCCAAAGAGATTCTCGAAATGCTGAACCGCCCGAATAACGTCATAAAACTCATCAAGGACATCTTTCACCTGTTGAAGGAAAGCACGGGTGTCGAGGCCATCGGGATACGGCTGCGGGAAGGAGAAGACTACCCCTACTATGTGACCAACGGTTTCCCCGACCATTTCCTGGAAGCCGAGAATTATCTTTGCGCGCGTGATGCCACAGGTGAAATCATCCGTGATTCAAAAGGGAATCCATCTCTCGCCGGCAGGTGCGGTCACATCCTGCGCGGCCAAACGGATACTGCCCGGCCCTATTTCACGGAAGGCGGGAGCTTCTGGACGAACAGCACGACGAAACATCTGGCCGAGAAATCCGAGAAGGAGTATCAGGGCAGCATAAGAAACCGCTGTAACGAAGAGGGGTACGAGTCCCTGGCGCTGATTCCGCTGCGGTCGGGCGAGGAGATCATCGGGCTTCTGCAGTTGAGCGATACGCGAAAGGATTTATTTACCTCCGACATGATCCGTTTTCTCGAAGGTATCGGCGCCAGTATCGGCATCGCGATTGCCCGAAGACGTTCCGTGGAGGCGCTCCGGGAAAGCGAAGAAAAGTATCGCACGCATTTCGAGAACGTGACGGACATGATTTTTTCGATTGACCGGGAGCTGAGGATTCTCGATATCACCCCTTCCGTCGAGAGGATTATGGGGTACAGGCCGGAGGAACTGATCGGCAAACCGTTTGGCGAGCTTAACATTCTGGCGACGGATCATCTAAAAGAACCCTATTCCGACATTCGTTACGTGTTGGCGGGCAACAGAATCTCGGCAGAGGTTTATGAGTTCATAGCCAAAGACGGAACGCGGAAATTCTGTGAGGTAGGCGCTGCCCCCCTGCTTCGCGACGGCAAGGCCGCGGCGGTCATCTGTGTGGCCCGGGACATCACCGAACGGAGACAGGCCGAGGAATGGCTGCTCCGGGAGCGCAGCATGGTGGACCGCATTATGAGAACCAGCCCGGCAGGAATCACCGTGGCCGATCGCGACGGCCGGATAATCTTCGCCAACAAGCGGGCCGAGGAAATATATGGTCTATCCGTGGATGAAATGACCAAACTCACTTATAACTCGCCCGAATGGCTGATCACGGACTTCGATGGAAATCCTTTCCCCATTGAGAAACTGCCTTTTGCAATGGTTATTTCCTCCGGCAATCCCGTCTATGGGATACGGCATGCCATTAACTCCCCCGAAGGGCGACGCGTGTATCTTTCCATCAACAGCGCTCCGATCGATGATGAAAAGGGCAATATCAACGAGGTGGTGTTCACCATTGACGACGTCACCGAACAGCACCGCGCTGAAGAAGAAATCAGCAAGACCGTTGGAAAGTTGAAGCGTGGCATCGACGATACCATCCGGGCGATGGCGATGATTGTTGAAGAAAGAGATCCTTATACCGCCGGTCACCAGGAGAGGGTCGCCAACTTGTCCGTGGCGATCGCTCAGGTTCTGAACCTTTCCGAAGAGCAGATCAGCGGCATCCGGATGGCAGGAATGATCCACGATGTCGGAAAAATGAAAGTCCCGGCGGAAATTCTCAGCAAGCCGACCCAACTGAGCCATATCGAACTCGAACTGATAAAAACTCACGCCGAAGTCGGTTACAGAATTCTGGAACCAATAGCGTTTCCTTATCCTGTCGCAATGATTGCCTACCAGCACCACGAACGGATCAACGGCTCCGGATATCCGCAGGGGCTCAAAGGGGATGAAATTCTTATAGAGGCGCGGATTCTCGCCGTGGCCGACGTCGTGGAAGCCATGGCAACGCACCGTCCCTACCGTCCTGCTCTCGGCATCGATGCCGCCCTGAAGGAGATCGAGAACAATCGGGGGCTTCTTTACGATAGCGATGCGGTGGATGCATGCCTGAAATTGTTCAGGGAAAACGGTTATCAATTTTAATGAAAACAGTTTTTGAGCTAACCTTTAAGATAGAGGCACTCAACACCTGAGGAATAGATAATTTGAAGAGGCGCGCTTCCTATATAGATGCAATCTCTTCGAGCAGTGATATCGCGGGCTTTCCGTCCAGAAGCGGGGCGATCGTTCGGGAAAACTCCTTGAAATAAGACGAAGATGAGTGTGCCTGGATTGCTTCCATGTCCTGATATCGCTCAGAAATGGTGAGGGTATCCGGTTCTGCGCCATTGCGGCAGACGGCGTAGCTTACGGTTCCCTTTTCTTCTCGAACCTTTTTTACGAGCTCCTTGAATAATTCAGCGGCCTCATCCATTTTTCCCTCTTTTATTTTCATCTTTGCGATCAACGTAATCATTTTTTTCTCCTTTTTATCTGAATTGTAATGATGATAACTTCAAATTATGTCTGAAATCAAGCATATTATGATTTTGCCGGAAGCCGGAATACGTGCCTTACTCCTGCTTTCCGAGATACTTCTCCCGGAGCAGACCGGAGAGCTTCTTTAAAGAACTGTAAGATTTATCAACGGTTCTTGCCCCATCGGGATTAATCAGGGAGCAGGTTGCCGGCATCAGAATGCTCTGGGAAAGTATCTGTTCCAAGTCGAACCCCGATTTCTGAAGCTCAGCCCATAGTTTTTCAATCCGATGGAAGAGACCTTCCTCCGTTTCGATATCGAACTCTTCATGGTTGGCCGGCACAATTCCCCATCCCAACATTTTCCCGGAATCGAGAAATCTCTTTATCCCATCACGGTATTTTACAAATATCTCACCTAAATTGTAGGAGTTGAAGGAAAGGATATCGATATCGAGGTTAAGGAGGAAATCCCAATCGGGGTTCCCGCAGAGGTGCACCCCGCGGGGGTGTTCGATCTGCGCAAAAAACCCATTCATGTCTCCTTTGGCCTGATCATTCGAGTAGCCGGACATCGCGCTGAAGATGTACTGAAGCCCCGGTTCATCAATGAAAAGAAACGCCTTGGGGTTCTTTTCCTTCAGTTCGTGAAGCTGACAATTCGCCTTGCGCGCCATGAAATCGAAGAGGAGCGAGCGCACCTCGTCATTGTAAATAATGGATTGTCTGTTTTCATCGAGAATCGCCAGGCCAACGCTGACCGGGCCTTCGAGCTGCCCGCGAATCGCCTTGTAAGGTGACAAATCTGCTGCGAGAAAGCGGTGATAAGTTGCCGAATATTGCGGAGTAATACGGAAGAAACTCTCGTTTTCAAAATTGTTCAGCACATCCTCAAGCTCAAGATAAAACTTTTCCGTATTGAAATGAATCTTTGCGGCTTCCGGCTCCACGATAATGCCTGGGAATTTTTCCGTGGCCTGAACATACATATCCTCGTAATAATTAATCTTCGGCAGTTGCGGCCAGAAGGGGATATCAAGGCTCATCACAAGTTCCATGGCGTCGTCAAGATATTTATGCGGGAGGATTCCCATTCCCGTTGTCATAAGATTACCGGAAAACGGCATGGCACTCTTCATAAGCAACTTCTCCTATTTTTTCATATTGATGCTTCTAACCGCAAAGTTGGCGCTTGTCAAACCATTCTCCGTATTTCTTCGATCCTGGCATCCAGACGTTTTCGGGAGACGGGGAATGGCGTTTTTAATTCCTGTGCAAAAACCGATACTTTGTATTCCTCGATCATCCAGTGGAGTTCTTCGAGGGCGGTGAGCTTTTCTTCTGCAGAGGGTTGCGGCATAGCCGAGAGATCCCTTAAAATATCCTCCAACGCCCGTATTTCACCCCCCCGGGTGAGGGCCTTTTCCAGATGAACAGCGCCCTTTTCCGCACGAATAATCAGCGCACGGAGATAACGGACGATCTGCGCAAGCCGCTTTTCATCGTATTTAATCAGAAAGTCGGCGGGAACAAGGCGATCCAGTTCATTGCGCAAACCAGTAAGAAAATTGAGAAAAGGGCGATTGGAGCCATTGGCGGCTTCCAGCTTGCGAAATTTTTCAGTAACCTCGTAGAGCGCCTTTATGACGGGTGCAGCAATCTTGATTATCTCCTCCCCCTTTGGCAGAATAAGGGGTTGGACTTTTTGCGCATGCGAATAGAAAGCTCGCTCTGTGCGGATGTCAACTGCAAAAAGATCATTCAGCACCTTTTCATAGAGGGCGTTTTCCAGACTTTTCGTCCCTCCAAAGGCGGCAGCGGGCATTTTGAGCTCTCCGCTGGGTGAGAGGGACTTGTGCAGAGCGCGCAGCTCCTTCGGGAAATGCAAGGTAAAAAGGGCTTTAACCCCCGCGAGGTGAATGGCATTTGCCTCCTGAGAACTCTTGAAGAGGCGCAGTGAAGCCGCATCGCCGGCAGCCTCCAGGGCAGGGTAGAGGACAAACGGTTTGCTGCCATGTTCCTCGATCACAATATTTTCCGGAATATCCCCGAAATCCCATGTAATCAGTCCCGTTTTTTCCCAGGCCGCGCGCGCTCTGGCTAAAGCCCTATCCCCTTCAGCATCGTCAAACTTCCTTTCAAATAGCGAGAGGTCTCTGCCTGCCGCGACTTCCCGACCCTTGGCATCGACGACGGAAAACCGAAGATTGAGCCTTTCTTCGACATTGGCAAGCTGCCAGCATGAGGCGGGGATATCCACCCCGAACCGGTCATGGAGAAAACGGCTAAGGGTTGAAAGCAGGCGACCCTCGCGGGGCATCTCCTTTAAAACTATGTCTGCCGTATTAGTCAACGGCATAAGTTTTTTGCGGTATTCCTTTGGAAGCGAGCGCAGCAGGGCGGCGATTTTTTCCTGCAGAAGGCCGGGCACCCCCCAGTCAAGAGAGGCTGCCGGCACAGAAGAAACGGATTGCACTGGAATTTTCAGAGTTATGCCGTCCTCGGGTTTCCCGGGGGCAAAACGATAGTTGCATTCCAGTTTCCAGCCCGCTGCGGAAACTGAATCGGGATAGAGCTCGATTTCGTGGGAATCCGGTTCCTTGACCAGCAGGTCTTCCTCCTTCATCAGCAGGAAGGAGTCGTCCCCACTGTCGCGCACCAGCCGCTGGAGCGTTCTGATATCGAAAATCCCCGGCAGGCGATCTTCATAAAAGCGGGCAATTTCCTCCTCGCCGACGAGCAGGTCGTGCCGGCGGATTTTTTCTTCCATGTCGGATATTTTCTTGATCAACGCCTGGTTGCGGACCAGGAAGGGGAGGGGAGAATTTACCTCTCCCTCAACAAGAGCGCCGCGGATGAATATCCGGGATGCCTCTGCGGGATCGATTTTTCCGTAAGAAACCGGTCGGCCGGCAACGATTGTCAGGCCGAAAAGGGTAACCTGCTCTGTAGCTACAACCTCGCCGCGCTTCTTCTCCCAATGCGGGGCAAAATATGTATGGTGGCAGAGGTCTCCGGCCAACTCCTCAATCCATGCACTGTCTATATTGGCAACGATTCTGGCAAAAAGTCTTGATGTTTCGATTAGTTCCGCTGCAACTATCCAGTTGCCGCCATGGTTGAAGAGACCGGAGCCGGGAAATACCATCGCCTGCCTTCCCTGAGTTGCCGTGTAGAGGTTTTTTTCCTTTTTAAAGGCGATATGTCCAAGAAAACCGCTAAGTATCGAGCGGTGGATAGCCATGTAAACAGCGGCGCCGCTTCGATTTTCAGATGCGAGGCGGTTTTTGGGGGAGCCGTTTTTATTGTCGGGGGATATTTTATCTGCCCCTTCGCCCGTTTCCAAAGGAGTGAGAAATTTGTTTTCCGTAAGGATGGTCGTGAGCTGGCTGTAAATATCTCGCCATTCCCGAATGCGGCGCCAGGAGAGGAAGTTGTCGCGGCATAATTTGCGGAGCCGGTTTTGTGACTTTTCGCCGTCGGCGGCGCCGTAAACATGATCATATATCTTCAAGAGTGAAATGAAATCCGAGGCAGGGTCCTTGTACGGGGTATGGGCCCGATCGGCATCCTTTTCCTTTTCCAGCGGTCTTTCCCGCGGGTCCTGAATGGTCAGGGCGGCGGCGATTACAATGACCTCCCGGAGGCAATTCTCTTTTTTCGCCTCGATAATGATCCTGGCGATACGGGGATCGATCGGCAAACTGGCCATAATTTTCCCCATTTTTGTTAAATGCCAGGGCTCCCCATTGCCCTGCGGCCCCATCAAATGCTCCACCGCCTTGAGTTCCTGGAGCGTCTCCAATCCGTCCTTGATGCTCTTCGGGGCGGGCTTGTCGATAAAGGGAAAGGCGCTGATGTCTCCGAGCCCCAGGGCGAGCATCCGGAGAATAACCCCGGCAAGATTCGCGCGGAGTATTTCCGGGGGGGTATAAAGGGGTTTGGCCAGGTACTCCTCTTCCGAGTAAAGACGGATGCAGACGCCACTTGCGACCCGTCCGCAGCGGCCTTGGCGCTGATCGGCGCTGCTTTTGGAAATCGGCCGGACGGGAAGCCCCGCGGTGCGGGAGCGAGGGTTATAGATGGAGATCCTGGCGAGCCCGGTATCGATGACAAACCGGATGCCGGGAATGGTGAGGGATGTTTCCGCAACGTTCGTCGCAACGACGATTCGCCTTTGGATTGTCTGCTGAAAGACCCGTTGCTGTTCCATACGGCTAAGGCGGGAAAATAGCGGCAGGATAACGGCATCTTCGCCCAGATGTCCCTGCAGCAGTTCACAGGTTTCCCGGATATCCTGTTCTGTCGGCATGAAAATAAGGATATCGCCCCGTTCCTTTTTCCGCACCAGCTCATCAACCGCCTGAACCGCAGCTTCGATGTAGTTTCCCTCGCCCTGCTCTTCGGAATCGCGGTCTGGGGGCGAGTAGCGTACCTGTACCGGGTACACCCTTCCGGAAACTTCGATGATCGGCGCCTTGTCAAATGCCTCGGAAAACTTTTCGGTGTCGATCGTCGCCGAGGTGATGATGACGCGCAGGTCATCCCGTTTCATCAGGATATTTTTTAAAATACCGAGAACAAAGTCGATGTTGAGGCTTCTTTCA
Organism: Syntrophales bacterium; assembly: GCA_023229765.1. Lineage (NCBI taxonomy): Bacteria > Pseudomonadati > Thermodesulfobacteriota > Syntrophia > Syntrophales > Syntrophales bacterium. Next base: position 76,580 of record JALNYO010000014.1, read on the forward strand.
TGCGCCTCATCGACGATGATCGTGTCATATCTCCTGAGCAGCGGATCTCTATGTGTCTCCATCAGGAGGACGCCGTCGGTCATTATCTTAATTGCGGCGCCGGGCGGGGTGTGATCGTCAAAGCGTATCTTGTAGCCGACCGAACGGCCAACCTCTTCTCCCATCTCCTCGGCGATTCTCCGGGCAACGGCGATCGCGGCAATTCGCCGCGGCTGCGTGCAGGCGATCATGCCGGTTCGCCCCCGGCCCGCTTCGATGCAGAATTTGGGTATCTGGGTTGTTTTCCCGGAGCCGGTTTCCCCAGTTACCACAATAACCGGATTTTTTTTGAGAGCGGCGATAATCTCATCCTTCCGCTCCAGGATCGGCAGCTCCAGCGGGTATAAGAGCCGCGGCATAATAACGCGGCGGGCCGCAAACGGTCTTCGGTGTTCTTTTGACCTCGGTGATTCCTTGTCTGTTTGCAAAATTTCCATCTTCCTTTTACCCGTTGATTCTATTCGCGGCGGTTTAATACCTGTTTTTGTCGAGAAACTCAAAGCCGATTTATGTTTAAGACAACCTTTCGCTCAGCGCGGTTTCATTCCCCTTGCAGATGGCAAGGTTGTCCGCTGATGGATAAAGTAAATTTTCACTTGCAATGGATCGGAACACTCTTTATAAACCCGAAACGATCTAACGTGTTTCTCGATGCGGAAAATCAACAAGCATTAACAATATTGAGAAGATAATGACTGACATTAAAAAAGATAACGTGGATGGCAATATTGGCGAAAAAGAAGTGTTGCAACCATGGTTATTCAAACACAATGAGCTGCTAAAAGCTATATCAACAGCGGTAAAAATCGATCAGAAAAAGCTCACTAATATTCTCAACTACAAACATTTCAAGGGTGAACATCTTAACCTGATGATTAGCCATCCATCTTTCCAGGATGAAATCCTTGTCAAACTGTTTTCGGAAGCTTGTTTAGGGGAGATGTTGGTATGCCGGTGGGGTCAGAATACTTTGACAGTATCTAACTTCGACCAGTATAAATTTAACTATCTTGTTGTTTCTTATGACCAGTCAGTTATTCTTGTCCCAGTTGAAAGAATTGAGGCTCTGGAGCAGGGGCTATCAATACCATTGCCCGAGGCCAGTTTTCTTATAAGCGACAGGCTGTATCCACGTTTCATAAGTAAGGGCGTGAAGGCAGATTTGTGGCAAAACGGTTTCCAAGCTTCCGGTTCATTGATAGATTTTACCCCCAATGCATTTCGCGTCCGTGTCTGTGCTGCGCCTCCCTCTTCGTTTCGTTGGTTCAACAACGCGGTTCCGTCGCAGGTCCGTCTGTACGAGGGGAAAGATGTTTTTTATTCAGGCAATTGTAAGTCACTGTACGAAAAACATGATGGTGCAAATAGGGAGATAGTTTTCTCACCCATTGATAACATGATCCAGAGATTCAGCCCGAAAGCTCTGCGAAACCCCCGAAGGCAAGGTTCCCCGCCCCTTCATGCGATTTTTGAGCATCCCTTTACAAAGAAAACAATGCAACATCTAATTTTCGATGTATCCACATCCGGCTTTTCCCTATTCGACCAATCTTCGGAGATTGTACTGTTTACAGGCATGATCATTCCCCAAATGTCAATTTCTTATGCCGGTATTCTGGATATACACTGCAAGGTTCAGGTTATCTATCGCCGCACTGAAAACGATGGCGTTCGTTTCGGAATAGCCATTCTTGATATGGATCTGACAAACTATAGAAAACTTTTTCAGATTTTGAATAACGCCAATAGCGCTGACGAAGGCATGTTGAATAAGGTAAGCTTGGATGAACTATGGGAATTCTTTTTTGATACCGATTTTATTTACCCTCAAAAATATACATTAATTCAAACCTTCAAGGATGAGTTTAAGGATATCTACAAAAGGCTTTATGAAGAGGCTCCGGATATCGCCAGTTATTTTACCTACCAGAAAAACGGACATATTTACGGACATATATCCATGCTGAGGGCATACGAAAGGACCTGGATGATTCACCACTTGGCCGCTCGGCCGATGGGAGGAAGGCCGATAGGTCTGGCGGTGTTGAAACAGATGATATATTATTTAAATGATGTTAACCATTTGCCGTCGGCAAATATGGACTTTGCCATCACGTATTTTCGTCCAGGCAACAAATTTCCCGAGAAAATATTCGGCGGGTTTGCCGATTATCACGGCAATTTCCGGCATTGCTCTGTTAACCTGTTTGCTTACATGACATACCCGGTAGGGAAAACTCTTTGGGAACTTCCCTCTGACTGGTTTCTGAAAGAATGCAATGATTGTGACTCTTTTGATTTTCAGCAGTTTAACCGGAATAATTCAGGCGGTCTGTTTCCCTCCATCGTTAAACGTCAAAAACCCACAGAATCTCCCTCTCTTGAGGAAACTTTTTCGGTATCCGGGTTTACGCGCGGATGGAAAATGTATATTTTGTACCATATAAACGCCCCCAAAGCTTTTATCATTGACGAAAAATCGGATATGGGATTGAACTTGTCGAATCTCTTGAATGGACTCAAAATTTTTGTTGCGGACGAAAACGTTAACCCCGAAATAATTTTTGCCGCTGTATCACAAATCAGAAATATTAAACCTGATGAAGCCCTATCGTTGATGATTTATCCGGCAGAATACGCTTATAAAAACAATTTAGGCTTGCATACTAAAGAGTACGTCTTGTGGATACTTGATATGCAATATGGGAACGAATTTATTGAATATCTTGGTCGTAAATTCAGAATAAGGCTGTAATGAAGGGACAGTATGGGTGAACCACGGCTTTATAACAGTAGGATTATTTACACTTATCTCGAATATCTAATTAAATTCCGACCAGAGGTTGATATCCAGAAGCTGATCTCCGATTCCGGAATTGAGTCCTATGAACTCGAGGATGAAGGCCACTGGCTGACACAGAGGCAGGTGGATGCCTTTCATGACGCCTTAATGCTGCAGACCAACGACCCCTCGCTATTCAGGGAGGCGGGGAGGTACATGTCGACCTCCCAGTCTTTTGGCATAATCCGGCAGTTTCTGCTCGGGTTCATTACCCCGACGCAAGCCTATCTGAGAGTCCCCAAGGTTGCCGCTTACATGAACAGGGGTACTTCTTACGCAGTGGAAAAAACAGGTCGCAACAAGGTGGAGATAGCAGTAAAAATTTTGAACGGCGTGGAAGACAAACCCTACCAATGCGACAACAGGATCGGCAGTTTTGAGGCAATCGCGAAACTGTTTACAGGTAAATTGCCGGTGGTGGAACATCCTGTCTGCATCCACAAGGGGGGAGGAAGCAGTTGTGTTTATACAATAAGCTGGGAGGAGCCCTTTTATCTTAAACTGAGGCGTGCCAGGAATTATCTGGCCATTCCTTCGATAGCGCTGGCTATCGTCTGCGGTTTTCTCCTCTCCCCGCTGCAATTTGCCGAATGCGCCGTTATCCTTGCCGGAATTCTGGTTGGTTTATCTTATTACAGTCAGATCACTGAAAAAAGGGAGCTCTACGAAAAAATAGAGCGCCAGGGAGACACCGCCAGCCGATTTCTCGACCAGATAACGGAGAGTTATGAAAATTCCTTGCTCGTTCAGGAGATTGGTCAAGCTGTATCAAATACCCTCGATATCGACAGGCTTCTCGAAGTGATCGGAGAGACCCTGGGAAAAAGACTGAACTTCGACCGGGGCATGATAATGCTTGCAAATGCCGGCAGGACAAATCTCGTCTATGCGACCGGATACGGATACGCGCCTGAACTGGAAAAGGTTCTGCACGACACAGCCTTTCATCTCAACAACCCCGATTCCCGGGGGCCTTTTGTTGCCTCCTTCGTTAAACAAACCCCTATCCTTGTCAGTGACATAAATGACATCAAACATAACTTCTCCCCGCGGGGAATTGAATTTGCCGAAAAACTGGGCACAAGTTCATTTATCTGTGTTCCCATCGTCTATGAGGGCATTTCGGAGGGGGTTCTCGCGGTCGACAATTACAAGTCAAGCCGGCCGCTCGGACAAAGCGGGGTCAACATGCTGATGGGGATCGCAACGCAAATAGCGATCAGTCTTAATAACGCCAGGAGCCACTGCAAACTCAAGGAAAGCGAGGAACGTTTCCGCGCCCTGAGTGAAAACTCCCCGGATATAATCTACACGGTTGACAACAGGGCTGTGATTACCTACGTCAACCCGGCGGTGAAGGAAAATTTGTTCTATTCTCCGGAAGAGATTGTCGGGAAACCTTTCTCCGAAATTATCCGCAAAGAGGATATCGGCATCTTCACCGAACTTTTTAAAAACATCATACATGGCCATGAAACCATAAAACATTTTAACGGGAAGCTCTTGACAAGGGACGGTGAGGAGCGGCTGTTTACGATCAGTGCTGCGCCGAATATCAATGGCACAGGAGAAATGACGGGAATAACTGGCACTCTTAAGGATATCACCGAGCAGCGCCGCCTTGAGGAGCAGCTCCGCCACACCTCGAAAATGAATGCTATCGGCAAGCTCACCGGGGGAATTGCCCATGATTTTAGCAACATATTGCAGGCTATCGGCTCTTACGCCGAAATTTTGAAGTGCCGGAAGCATGAAACTGACGCGGATTGGAGGTATCTACGCAGCATTCATGAATTAACAGGCCGGGGCGCCGATCTTGTCAGGCAGATGATGATGTTCGGCAGAAAGATGGAAAGCAGTCTGCGTCCTCTCGATTTGAACAGGGAGATCAAAAATAGCGCAGAACTTCTGTTTGGCACTTTTCCGAAGAATATCAAGATAGACTACGAGCTTGCCGACAACCTGCGGACTGTCAATGGCGATGCGGGGCAGATCGGACAGGTAATCCTCAATCTTGCGGTAAACGCGAAAGATGCTATGCCCGAGGGCGGAACGCTGAAAATTGAAACGGCAAATGTCGATCTGGAAAAACCTCTTGAATCTTCTTCAGTAAGGGTAATCCCCGGAAGTTATGTCGTTTTACGTGTTTCTGACACCGGTTCCGGGATCGAACCAAATGTGCTCGAACACATTTTTGAACCCTTTTATACCACCAAGGCGGTAGGCAAAGGAACGGGGATTGGGCTGGCTGTTGTTTATGGGGTAATCAAGAACCACGACGGCTATATCTTCTGTCACAGTGAAACAGGCAAGGGGACGACTTTTGAATTCTATCTGCCGGCCATTGACGCTGCCGTTGCGCCTGATGAAAAAGAAGACAATCATCTCTCTATCGAGAAGATGGGAGGAGGAGAGAGAATTCTCCTCGTTGATGATGAGACTTCCCTGCTTGAAACAGGACAGGAACTCCTTTCCCTTTCCGGGTACGACATTCTTACCGCCTCCTCCGGGGAAGAAGCGCTGGATGTGCTGCTGGAGAAACGAGGGGAAATAGAGCTGATTATTATGGATGTGATGATGCCCGGAATGGGGGGAAGCAAGTGCCTCCAGGAGGTGCTGAAAACATATCCGGATATGAAGGTGATTATGGCAAGCGGGTTTATTGAGGACAAAAAAAAGAAAGGAATTATGGATTCAGGAGCAACAGCGTTTATTCGCAAGCCCTACAGAATCGATGAACTAAATCAAAAAATCAGAGAATTACTTGATGCTCAAGTTTAATTTCTATAAGGTTTCATCCCTTTGCACATGATAAGCGGAGTATAGGTAAAACGTCGGGGATCGGCAAAAAATCTTCTGAAATCATCTTTAAATTGTTCAATTCCGCCCGGATAATCCATGAAAAGAGGTTGCAGACGATCCGCGGTGACTTCGATTTTCTTTGTCCAGTTGAATACATCCGTTTCCCTGGCCTTACCGTAAATGAGGTGATGTGCCATCAATTCCACCTGTAAATTTTCATATTGTCCGTCAAAAAGATAAGAATAGAGCTTTCGCCCGGCAAAGGTGTCAAAATTGTATTTTTCATCAAGAAGCGCCATCAGTTTGGGCAAAATGTCTTGCATCGACTCGGGAAGTTCGTAATGATTCAGACAGTTGTAATCGAGATCAAGCAGGCAGAGCCATCCACCGGGGTTAAGCAGATTTTTTAAATTTTCCACGATCTCTTTGCTTTCTTTGCGAAAATATTCAAGTACGAAGCGTACCCAAATTATATCAAATGTACCGATATCCCGTATAGGTTTTCTGAGGTCGCGGAGGACAAAATCGATTCCTGGCTTGCCTCCATAACTGCAGGTGGCGTCGGCAATGCGCTCCTCGGAAAAATCCATGCCTACGACGCTCCCCCCCGGCTGAACCATTTCGCGGAAAACATCCGTTGTCACTCCCGGCCCACAGCCGAAATCGAGCACCCGCAGACCGGCCTTGATGCCGCACCAGGCGGCCTGCTTGCGCACCGCGTCCGGATCAGTTTTCTGACTGAGGCGCAGGGCCTCTTCACTGTTTTCCATCAGATAATCGCTTTTTGTCTGCATAATTTCTCCTTGATTTTCGCCTGAACATTTCAGATGAAATTGGCACGGCCCCCATAGCACAACAAGCTTGCAGGAGACAACAGTAAACATGCCGCGGGGTCTGCGACAAAAATGTGGGTATCATATACTTGCAGAAACTTATTCCCCCTTTGGAAAAGGGGGGCAGGGGGGATTCATAATAAAAGCAAGGGGATATTTATTCTCCATCAAATCTCCCCCAACCCCTCTTTGCTAAAGAGGGGTGAAAAACTGCTCTACCCATAAATTTGTCGCACACCCCCTGCCGCGATTCATGTTTCTTATCTGTTGATTTTAGCCGGAGATTCTTCTATAAGTCTAAACAGTAATGAATTCAATCGTTATAATTCTCGGGGAGGCTTGACATGCCGCTTGTCGCTTTTTACTTCCAGCTTCACCAGCCTTTTCGCCTCCATCCCGACGGCGATAAATTCCTCTGGGAAGAGAAGAACCGGGAGGTATTCATCAAGGTAGCCGACAAGTGCTATCTTCCCGCCGTACGGATGTTCGTGCAGCTTGTTAAAGAAAATCCCTCGTTCAAGATCGCCCTGGGGTTGTCGGGAACCTTCCTTGAGCAGGCCGAGCAGTACCGTCCGGATGTGGTCGGCGCGCTGCAGGAATTGATGGATGCCGGCGCCAGCGGAAGCCAGGTGGAAATACTCGATGAGACCTATTACCACTCGCTTACCAGCCTGTTCGAAGACCCCAAGAAAAAGGAGTTCCTGGCGCAGATCCTGCTGCACCGGGAGATGATAAAAAGGGTCTTCGGCATTTTTCCGACCTCCTTTCGCAATACCGAACTCATGTACAACAACGACATCGCCGGGGTCGTGGCCGAGATGGGCTACAAGGCTATGCTGTGCGAGAAGCGCGACGACATGTACAGACGGGATGGCGAAGTGATTTCCCCTAACACTGTTTTCCGAGCTCAAAACACCGAGATGATAGTTATCCCGCGCAATCGGGAATTGAGCGATGATATTGCCTTCAGGTTTCCTCACAATCCAATCAGTCCCGATCAATACGCGCGTTATCTTTCTCTGATTGATGGAGAGGTGGTACTGCTCGGATATGATTTTGAACATATTGGCGAGCATATCTGGGAAGAGTCTGGCATTTTTGATTTCTGGAAGGGGCTGCCCGGCGCCTTAAAAAATTATCCCAACATCGTGCCGGCGACACCAACCGAAATAGGCCTTCAATTTCGTGATGTTGACTGTCCGGTTGTCGACATCCACGGACTTTCCACCTCCTCTTGGGCGGATGCCGGCCGCGACACCTTCGGCTGGCTCGGAAACCCGACTCAGTATGAACTGTTTAAGGATATTGAAAGGCTGGAGAATCATGCCAAAAGAGCGGGGGGAGATCTTCTCAAGCGTTGGCGGTATCTGACAACCTCGGATCACGTCTATTTCCTGCATGAAAGGATTGGCGAAGACCACGCCGTCCATGCCTATTTCAACCCTTATGGCGGTTCGATCGCCCAACCTACCCATATTCTCACCAGGAAGATCGATAAACTTGAGGTTGCCGTAAAGCGCTTTGATGTGATCAAAAAACGGGAAAAAACTGCCATCCTGATCATCTCTCCGGAAACAGGCAGGCTGCCGGAGGATATGGGGAACCTCGCCCGGTTCATCTCCGGAAAGAGCGGCGGCCAGGGTGAGGTTGTCTCCGCTTTGTGCGAGGGTCTTACCGAGCGGGGTTTGGAGGTGCATCTTGCCATATTGAATCTCAAAAAGCGTTTCCAGCGCGAGTTGCAGATGAGCGAGGTGCAATGGCGGGAGGCGCGCTACCGGATTGATCCGGAAAATATCCACCTGATCAGTTCCTCGCTCTTCGCCGATAACCTGAGCGCCTATTCCGGCGATCCGATTGCCACGGCGGCGGAATTCCAGAAGGAGACCATAAAAAATATCATCAAAACCGTACGCGCCCAGAGTGGCAACCGTCTGATCCTGCACACGCACGACTGGATGGCGGGAGGCGCAATAGTTGCCTATGCCAAAGCAACCGGACTGCCCATTCTGCACACGGTGCATAACATCTTTACCTCGCTGATTCCGTTTGATCTTTTTGAGGGAATCGATATGGACAGGATAGGCGAGCTGATGTATCGCTCGGAAAAAGACGGCAAGCCCTGTATTGACGCCCAGGCGACGGCAATAAAAAACGCGACGATGATCAATTTCGTGGGCGAGCGGTTTTTACAGGAGGTCGTGGAGGATTATTTTTTAGACAGGGAGCTGGTGCCGCAAAGCGTCCGCAACGAGGTTAAGGAGAAGTTCCGGCATGGCGTTGTGCGTTCTATCATCAATGCCCCCTCCTCGCTTATGTATCCGGAACATTGCGAAGCGCTGGTCCGAAAATATGGCCCTGACGACGATGTAATAGAGGCAAAACAGAAAAATATGCTCGAATTCCAGCGGAGAATGGGATTGAGAGATGACCCGGAGGCGATCCTTCTTTACTGGCCTTCCCGCCTGGATGCCTTTCAAAAAGGGGTGGAGCTTATCGAACAGATTGTCCAGAAATTTGCCGAAACGCACCAAGATGTGCAATTTGCCTTTGTTGGCGACGGAATCGGCGCCGATCGGACGCATGTGGATATTTTAGGGAGAATTGCCTACGCTTCCGGAGGACGGATCGCTTATCAACCCTTTGATGAGGCCTTGTCGCTTCTGGGTTATGCCGCCGCACATGATGTATTCGGGGCGTCGCTGTATGAGCCGTGTGGACAGATTGACCAGGTTGGAAACATCTTCGGAGCGACAGCCACTAACCGCGACACCGGGGGCTACCATGACAAAATACATGAATTGCGGCTTCAGGAAGACGGAGCTTCGCTTGATTTCGGCAACGGCTTTCTTTTCCATGATTATGACGCCGGCGGATTGTGGTACGGTCTGGAAAAAAGCGTCGCTTTTCACCGGCATCCAGCGGAAGTAAGAAGGCGGCATATCATAACAATTATGCGATATGCGCGGGAGCGCTACAGCCTCGGACACATGATCGCCGAATATATCGCCATTTACGAAAAGCTCAACGGCGGACGTCCGCTCGTTTAGTAAAACATAAAAAACATGCCTTCTGCGGGTTACAGGCTTTTTCGAACCCGCACGGCAATATCTCTTACCCGCTCCATCGCCTCCTGTTCGTCGATTGTCAGCAGTTTTCTGTTCCGCATGACCATCTTGCCGTTAATGAATACGGTATCCACATCGGCGCCGGCTGCCGCATAGACGATCTGTGAATATTCATTGTAGAGCGGGGTCAGGTGCGGCTCGTTTAACCCGATGATAATGATGTCAGCCTTTTTACCGACCTCCAGCGAACCGGTTTCATGTTCCAGCCCCAAGGCGCGGGCGCCTTCGCAGGTTGCCATTCTTATCACGTCGAGCGCCGGCAGAGCGGTTGGATCAAGAGAGGCGACCTTGGCCAGCTTTGCCGCCGTATCCATTTCGTGAAATATGTCCAGATCGTTGTTGCTTGCGCAGCCGTCGGTTCCCAGTCCAACGGGGATGCCCTGTTTACGCATTGCCACTACCGGAGCAATGCCAGAGGCAAGTTTCATGTTGCTTTCCGGATTATGCACTACCCGGCAGCCATGATCGGCAAAGACCCGGATATCTTCTTCATTCATTGCCACACAGTGAAAGGCGGTGAAGCGCTCGCTCAGAAAGCCGATCTCTTCGAGAAATTTCATTGCCGGTTTGCCGAATTTTTCCTGGAGCTGTTTTGCTTCCGTCCTGTTTTCAAGCAGATGCGTTGCATAGGGCGCCCTGAATTCATCGGCAAGCGCTTTGGCATCTTTGAGCAGGGAAGGGGAGCAGGTGTAAAGAGAGTGCGGTTCGACGACGATCCGCACCAGCGAATCGCCGGCCCATTTCTCCAGTAGTTTCCTTGTGTACAATAACCCTTCTTCCGGCGTCTGAAAATTCGGCGAAGGAAAATCAAAAAGAACCTCTCCGACCAGACAGCGCACGCCCGCTTCCTTGGCCGCACGGGCTGTCTCTTCCTCGAAGATGTACATATCGCAAAATGTCGTCGTCCCGGAGCGGATCATCTCCGCGCAGGCCAGAAGGCTTCCCCGATAGGCAAGCTCCGGATCAACATTTCGCGCCTCGGCCGGAAAGATGTAGCGGTTCAGCCATTCCATCAATTCCATGTCGTCGGCGATTCCGCGGAAACAGGTCATTGCCGCATGGGTGTGAGAGTTTATCAGCCCCGGCATCACCAGCGAATCTTGAGCTTCAATCTCCTGATGTCCCGTGAAACGGCTTTTTATTTCCGCAACCGGGGCAACGGCGACGATATTTTCGCCCTCTATCGCAACCGCTCCTTCGGGCAGAACGGTGTTTATATCATCCATCAGGAGAACCCGTCCTCCCAGAATAATTGTATCAACGATTTGCATAACACCACCCTCCAGAGGAAAGATTAACTCATGTAAAGGTTTTACTCGATCATTTCTGTCACGCCTGCTTGCCCGGAGCCTTCATGGCAATGTTTTTATTGGGACGATCCATCCATAGCCGCTGGCTTTTGCACAGGCAAACGGAAAAATCAATCAAAATGCGTTGAGAATGAAATTCTTGACACCATTTTCAAGAAAGAATATAGACATCATCCTTCAAGGTATTGCCTGGGTGGCGGAACTGGTAGACGCAAGGGACTTAAAATCCCTCGATCCTTGAGGTTGTGCGGGTTCGATTCCCGCCCCAGGCACCACATAAAATTATGTATTTTTGCTATCCCTCCTTAAAAGGCAGAAGGCGTCAGATGAGTAAAAGGTCTGAGGATAAATAGCCGTGGAGCCAAACAATAGAAAACGTACACGCGTTTCCGTCCACTTTGAAATCGGGGTTTTACTCGCTAATGAGACAAATCCCATCACAACGCAGATCGTCAATATCAGTATGACCGGCATTCTCTGCAAATCCCGGCCATCTTTTCAGAGGGATGCCCCCTGCCGGGTGATTTTGTCATTGAATGACGAATCGCGGATAGTTATCGATTCGAAGATTTTAAGGGTCGGGTCACGAGAAACAGCCATAAGTTTTGCATCAATGGATGAGGAAAGCTTCTCTTTGCTCAGAAATATTGTGCGGTATAATACGGTGAAGCCTGATCTTATCGAGCAGGAGTTTCAGACAGATGCCTTTGGCGGTCTGCCGGATTGAAATAGCAATGGTTGTTTTTTCAAACCAGAAATTTGTTTACATGTTTTGTACAGTCCCTATTATCCGCGAGACCTGAATAATGCCATGATCGTGTCATTTCGACCGAAGGGAGAAATCTTAACACCCCTGAATGATGCCGATTTCTCGTCGTTAACGCTCCTCGAAATGACAATTTTCAAAGTTCTCTCCGCCGCTATCTATAACAAAGGAGGTGATTGCAAAACTCCGTGTCATGCCCGAATGCTTTTGTCGGGCATCCATGATTTCAAATAGTTAAAAACTGGATTATGAACATTAAACTTCGTTTTCCCGCCCAGAAGCGTCGCGGGAATGACAGCGTTGGGAGTTTTGCAATTGGCTCAAAGGAAGGTATATGCCATGAAAGCAGTTATTTACAGGCAGGACAGAGGATTGACTGTTGAGGAAGTTCCAATTCCGGAAGAGGGTGATGATTTTGTCGTTGTCAAGGTCGTCAATACCGGCTTCTGTGGTTCGGATCACTCCCTGATTGAAAGTGGATTCCTGGCCGATGGTACTATACTCGGGCATGAAACAAGCGGAGTTGTCGCAGGAGTCGGCAAGAAAACTAAAGGTATTTCTGAAGGGATGAAGATCATCGTCAGGCCTACCTTTTGCGGAAACTGCCGGGAATGCCTGAGGGGAATGCCCCACCTGTGCAGCGCGGGAAGAAGGACGATCGGCATCGGGGATCTCCCCGGTGGATTTGCCGAATACCTGAAGATTTACCCGCAAATGGCCATTCCAATTCCCGAGGGCGTAAATTCCCGCAATGCCGCATTGGCGGAACCGTTTGCCGTCGCGTTGCACGGCATCAAAACCGCGGGTTCCGCAGGCGGTTCCGTTCTGGTGATGGGCGGCGGGGCAATAGGTTTGGCCGCCGTGAAAATACTCAAAATTCTCGGCTATTTCCCGATAGTGCTTTCCGAACCGGTCAAAGAGAAGAGGGCGTTGGGGGGACAATCGGGAGCGGATTTTCTCATCGATCCCCTGTCCGAAAATATTTCGGCAAAATGCACCGAATTTACAAAAGGAGTCGGATTTGAAACGATCCTGGAGTGTTCCGGCATAGCCGAAAATATTTCACTGGCGATGGAGCTTGCCGCCAAGGGCGGCAGGATATGCATGATCAGCATAATTTTCAAAGGCATCGCCATAGCTCAGCCAATGTATATGAATTTCAAGGAAATTAGTTTTACAGGGGCTTATTCCAATACGCACGAGGAAAACAGGACCTGCTTGCAGTGGATGGCCGAAAAAAAACTCGACGCGCTGCCTCTGATAACAGATCTGATTTCCCTCGATGAATTGCCGCATATCTACCAAAAAAGAATAAAAACCGGAGAAGCGCTGAAGGTGATGCTGAGAATAGGGGATGAATTTTAGAAAACTTTACCGCTTTTGTTCAAATAATAGCTGCGGAAGGAGATACTCAGATGAGTAAAGCGACTGTTCCTGAAGGTTATCTGTTTTCCAAGTCTTACACAAATTACCTGTTTATTCTCCTATGGCTGCTCTATTTTTTTGATTATATAGACAGAATGGCGGTTGTTTCCACATTTCCCTTTTTAAAAAGTGAATGGGGTCTGAGCGATGCCCAATGCGGGGCGATGGTTTCCGCCGTTTACTGGGCAATTGTCCTGTTTTCCTTTCCCGTCTCCATCCTCGTTGACCGGTGGAGCCGCAAAAAAAGCATCGGGATAATGGCCGTTTTGTGGAGTCTGGCGACGGCAGCCTGTGCGATAACCAAAAATTTCAATCAGTTATTTATTGCCCGCACCGCCATCGGGCTGGGCGAGGCCGGCTACGCGCCAGGCGGAACGGCCATGATTTCTGCCATTTACCCGCCCCACAGAAGAGCCTCGATGGTGGGAATATGGAACTCGTCCATTCCCTTGGGGATGGCGGGGGGCATTGTTCTCGGCGGATTAATCGCTGCCCATTGGGGATGGCGGCATGTATTTGGGATTGTTGCTTTGCCCGGATTGATCCTCGCCGTTCTGTTTTTCTTCGTCAAAGACTACAAAACGGTTGGACTGGAAACAAGGGTTAATGATAAAGAAACGGGTGAAATTGCAATTCAAGAAAAGAAAATGACAAAAATGGAGATAATGAGAACCTTTTTCCATACCCCTTCCTTGCTTTTGACATATTTTGGTTTTGCCGGGATGATGTTTACCTCCATCTCGATGTCCACATTCCTGCCCACTTATTTTCAGCGGGTACAGGGTTTTCCGTTGCAAAAGGCGACCCTGCTGGCGAGCGGCATCATGTTGACAAGCATAATCGGTTCGCCGCTCGGGGGATGGCTCTCCGACCTCTGGATGAAAAAAAGAACGGACGCCCGCCTGCTACTGCCGGCGATTTCCGCACTTTTGACAACGATACTCTTTATTACGGCCTTTAATTTTATGAGAAACGGGGTCTTTCAGTACGTGGTCTTCCTCATGGCGGGAATCGCCTCCATTGCCTGGGCATCATCGGCGATCTCCGTGACCCAGGATGTCGTTCATCCCGGGCTGCGGGCGGTCTCATACTCGCTTTGCGTCGTTGTCCAGAATCTGCTGGGAAGTGCCCTCGGTCCTATCGTTACCGGCGCCCTTTCCGATCACTACGGGATCAAGTCGGCGCTGATTTCGGCCAGTGCCATTTCCCTGCTCTCATTTGTACTTTTCTATTGGGGTTCAAGATATTACAAGCGAGACTTAAACAAGGTTGTGAAGGTTTCGTTGGTAGCGGAAGATCAGGCTGGGGGCTGAATTATTAATGAAAGGCACGAACATTTATGGAAAATATTTTTAAATCTGCTGGACAATCAACGGAAGCGCTGCGCAATTTATTGTCTATGTTCCCGAAACCGTTCAGCCCCGGCGACAAGGTCGGCATCAAATTGCACTGGGGAGAGCGGGGCAATGAAAATTTTATTCGCCCGCTGTATGCGCGGGAGATAGTCGCCTGGCTGAAAGAAGTCGGCGTAAAACCTTTTGTTTTCGATACTACCGTGCTTTACTCCGGCGGAAGAAGAGACGGCGCCGAAAGCCTCAAAACTGCTGCCGAACATGGTTTTACCGAGGAATATCTGGGATGCCCGGTTTTGATCGGCGACGGTTTGGATGGCAGGGATGTCATGGACATTCCCAGTGCGGGCAGGCACTTTGATACTGTGCAAGTTGCAGGAATAATAAAGGAAACAGACGGATTTGTCATTTTTTCTCATTTCAAGGGACACATGGAAGCATCTTTTGGGGGCTCGATCAAAAATATCTCGATGGGAATGGCATCGCGCGCCCAGAAACAGCGCATGCACTCGGACGTTCACCCTGTTCTCATCCAGAAACGTTGCATACGCTGCGGCATTTGCCAGGAGGTCTGCCCGGTCGGCGCCGCTGTATTGCCTTCAGATGATGAATATCCCCTTTACGATCTTGATAAATGCATCGGCTGCGCGCAGTGCATCGCCCTTTGTCCGCAAGCAGCGCTGAAGATCTTCTGGGAAACGGACATCTCCGTTTTTCAGGAAAAACTCGTGGAAACGGCTGCCTCTACATGGAAATTGATCGGCCCAAAATCCATTGTTATCAACGCGCTAATCCAGATAGTGACAGAGTGCGACTGCCTGGAGGGAAAACATCCCCCAATTGCCGGGGATTATGGTTTCATCGGGGGCTACAATCCGGTTGGGGTTGATGAGGAGGCCATTAAAATGGTCGGTCCGGACAAGTTTGATGCCGCCCACCCCGGCATCCCGTGGCAGCGCCAGTTCAGTTATGCGCGGGAGATAGGTTTCGCGAAATAGATTCAGAAGCCGATCAGCGCATCTTGACCAGCAGGGGGAGTTTTCCGGCGAGGCCGACATGGCCGTTTTTGACAATCATCACACCGTTGATGCCGTCGATCGAAACCATTTGATTCAGGGCGTGCTCCACATCGCAGACCTTCTTGACGAGATTGGCGGCCAGGGTCGCCGCGGCATCCGCCAGGGAGGCATCTTTCGCAACGATGGTGGCCAGATCGCATTGGCCCAGGCTCAGCGAGTGACCCATTTTCCCCGAAGATGAACAGATGGAGAGGGGGGTATCGGAAGCCTGCAATGAAAACGCCAACTGCCCGATTTTCCCCGATTCGCCCGGATAGAGACCGATGAGCACAGGTTCGACGGTTTGCAGATAGATGTCGCCCCCGTTGTCCACAATCGCCTCTTCGGCGCCGGCCCGAAAAGCGGCTTCGACCGCAAGCTGGGCCATTGCTCCGGCGACGGCCGCCATCGGCCCAAC